>CAIVTL010000556.1 GCA_903908785.1 Caldifarciminota bacterium
CTACCTGCTGTTCGGGTTTGAGCGCCGGGTCGGCGGCGCGGCGGCGATTGCCATCCAGACCATCCCGTTTGCGGTCATGCACGCCGGCAAGCCGGCTCCTGAAGCCATCGGCTCCATCATCGCCGGCGTCGCTCTCGGCATCATCGCCTTGCGCAACCGCAGCTTCATTCCCGGCGCCATCCTCCACTGGTCGGTCGCCGCCACCCTCGACCTCTTCGCCATCATCCGCATCTAGCTCCGTTGCCCCCCGTCCGCTCTTCGTTCCTCGTTCTTCATTCTTCGTTCTTTCCTCTTCGCCCTTCCGCCTTCAGCCTTCTGCCTTCGTCCTCTGTTTGACATTCCCCTCGCTTTCCCTATTCTGAAACGTATGGGAACCACTCCTCCCGACCCCGCGACGCCATCACGCCCTGAGCGTTTCTTCCCCTATTCGAGTCCCGAGCCGTGGACGTGGATTCCGGGAACGTGGGTCATGCCCGCCACCATCTTCGTCACAACTGAGGGCCGTTTCTACCGGTTCGTCGAACGTGCCGACGACGGCTGGAAGGCGGAGGAAATTGAACCATCCGCTGTCGGCAACCCCGCCCGCATTGCCGAGATAACGGATATCCGGCTCCGGTACCAGCGGGCACTCGCCTCCCACGACGAACTCGACCAGAAGATGCGGGACGGTGGCGACACGCCCGAGGCGCGTGCGCTCATACACAAGCATGACGACGAACTCCACGACCTCCGCGACCAGCTCATCCTCCTCTGTAACGGCCGCAGCCCGGAGGCACGCGCCGCGGCCAGACCGGACCAGGACTACTGGAAACTGACTCTGGCCGGCGTACTGGCCCTGGTCTTCCTGCTGTCGCTCATCTACTGCGTCAAGAGCTTGGTCACATTCGACCGCAACGTGGCCAGCATGATACTGGCAGGGTCCCTATTCATCATCTCCGGGACGATTCTCTCGGTCATCGGTGTCCGCGAACTGGCCAAACGCAAGAACCGACTGGTAACGGGCAACCTGGTCGGCTGCTGGACCCTTGCCGCGCTTGCCGTCACTGTTATCGCGTTCGGCATCATGTGCTACTCGGTCCTGCTCCTGTACCAAGGCGGCTACAGGGGCACGCCTTAGCCCGGGACGAATCGCCCGCAAGAAGCGGACGGGCGGCTACTTCACCGGTGCCGGCGTCCCCGGCAGGTCTTCCACCTTCCGCAACTGCAGATTCACGGTAACGTTCCAGTCTTTCACCAGCCTGACGACTGTGTAGGCATTGACGCAGCCGGCGCAAGTCACCAGCAGCTTGTGAATACCGGCCGGCACGTTCTCGATGACGTAGCGGCCGGTTGAATCCGTCGAAGCCAGCAGTTCAGTCCCCTCCACCGCGACCCGCGCATCCTTGACGGGCAACCCGGTCCCGGCACCCGACACCACGCCCTCGACCCGGCCGACGTTGGCCGTGTCAATCAATGCCGCATTCACCTCGGTCGTCTCGCCGCCCTTTGCCTCAACGCTGAATGACTTGGGCGGATAGCCGGGGAACGACACTTCCAGACGCTGCGACCCGGCCGGGAAGCTGTCGAATAGAAAGCTGCCGTCCACCCGTGTTGACTCTGACAAGTCCGAATGCTCGACCGAGACCTTTGCCCCGACCAACGCCAATCTTGTGCCCGCGTCCGTAACCTTGCCCGCCACTACTCTTGGCCGATTTGGATAGAGCGTGAAATCAATCACCACGGTGTCCGGCGCGGACTTCACCGGCCACGCCCCGGTCAACCGCAGGTCGATGTAGCCCGGGCGCGAAGCCGAAAGCGTCCCGCCCTTTCTCGGCGCGACAACCACCATGCACCGCCCGGCCGAATCGGTCACCGCCATAATGTCGCTGCCTTCGCTAGTAACCATCGCCCCGGCCAACGCCCGCCTGGTCTCCCCATCCTCCACCCGTGCAACCACAACCGGCGCAGCCAGACTCAACGTCGCCAGCAGACCGAAAACGCATGCCGGCAACTTCACGTGACCAAAGACACTCTTGCAACACTTGTGCCGCATGTCAAGTCATCTGCGGGACACCGGCGGGCTTCAAGAGGTGATGATCGGCAGCGGCCGGGCGGTCAGACGCGGTCCGGGAACTTCTCTTTGAGGTAGGCCACGATGTCGGTGGTCGGCGTGCCCGGTCCGAACAGCCGGCCGCAGCCCTGCTTGTACAGCTCCTCCATGTCCTCGCGCGGGATGATGCCGCCGCCGAAGACCATGATGTCCGCAGCGCCCTTCTCTTTGAGCAGGCGCATGGTTTCCGGAAAGAGCGTCATGTGCGCACCGGACAGCACCGACAACCCGACTGCGTCCACGTCCTCCTGCAGCGCCGCCTCGGCAATCATCTCCGGGGTCTGGTGCAGCCCGGTATATATGACCTCGAACCCGGCGTCACGCAAGGCCCGCGCCACAACCTTGGCTCCGCGGTCATGACCGTCGAGTCCCGGTTTAGCAACTAGTACACGTAGTTTCCGACTCATAAGTCCTCCATTCGAGAGAAGTCCAAAGTAGTAAGGACTAAGGACAAAGCAAGTAACAAGGACAAAATCAGCCCCTGCGTTTCTTGAGGATGGCTGAGAATATCATCGTCAGTTCGTGGGCCTCGCGCCACATCGTGCGGCACTCCTGCCTCGACGACTCTTCGGCGACTGCGAGCATGCGCAGCCAGTGCATGGTCTCGCGCGCCTCTTTCTTGCAGATACCAATCTTGTGGTCAAAATCCTTGCCCGACTGCGCGGCTCCGGCTTCCATGTAGTTCGCCCCGACACTCGTGCTGGACCGCACAAACTGGCTGATCAAGGA
>CAIVTL010000557.1 GCA_903908785.1 Caldifarciminota bacterium
CAGCGCCGACTGGTCCGACACGCTGATGGTCACGGTGGACACCCTCGGTCCCCCGAACCATGCGCCGGACGCGCCGCTCAAGCCGACGCATGTCGGTATTGATTCCATCGGGAAGCCCATCGCCGTCACGACCTCGGCCACCGACCCGGACGGCGACTCGGTGCAGATAAAGTTCTACTTCGGCGACGGCGGGGCCCCTAGCTATGGCGCCAAAGTCGCAAGCGGAGCTTCGTTCACGGACACGGCCGTCTACAACACCAACGGCTGGAAAGTAGTCTATGCCGTGGCCACAGACGGGCGCGACACTTCGGTGCAGTCCGCCCCGGACAGCATCTTCATCAACTCGCCCAACGTCCCGCCGGACGCGCCGGTAATCCTGCCCAACCTGATGCCGATGCGTGGCATCGCCGGCGGGCCGGCATACCGACTCTACGCCCGCGCCTCGGACCAGTATGGCGACAGCCTCTACTACCGGTGGTACATCGACGGCACCGATTCGGTGACGTCCGGGATGTTCCAGAGCGGAATCGACGCCTACGCGCTGTGGACCCCGGCCGGTGATACGCATACCTACACGCTATCGGTCCGTGTATTCGACCAGACCGGCCTTACCAACAGCACGATGCCGACGACGACCTTCAAAACGGTCGGCGAAGGCGAAGTCATCTGGGGTTTGGCGTATGAGTTTGTCGCCTCGCCGGCAATCGGCACCGCCCTCTGGAGAGGCAACTCCTGGCCGGCCATCATCTGCGGCAGTACGGACGAGAACCTGTACGTGGTTGACGCCTACCAGTCGTTCCTCGTCAACACGATTACCATCGATGACCCGTCCGAATACAACTCGTCGGTCACCATCGGCGCCGATGGTACGAGGTATGTCGGCAACGAGAACGGCAAGTTCGTTGCTATCGGCCCCAATGATACCGTCAAGTGGACGTTCGGCACCGGCGACAGCGCCATGACCGCGACCGCGGCGCTGACCGCTTCCGGCGCCATCGTCTGCGGCGGCGAAGACCAGCGCATCCACAAGCTGAATAGCGACGGAACCGAGGCCTGGAGCTATCGCCTGCGCCAGGAGATGACGAGTTCGCCCGCCATCGGGCCGGACGGCAAGATCATCTGCTGCGACGACTCCGGCTACGTCTACTGGTTCAATGACGACGGTTCGCTGGCATGGCAATGCCCCACCGGTGACACTACCGGCATCACGTCTTCGCCGGCCATCGCCTCGGACGGAACGGTCTATGTCGGCACCGAACTCGGCCGCCTGTTCGCGCTCAAGGACGGCGCTGTCCTCTGGTCCTACGCGACCAACCCGCTGTTCTCCATTTCGTCATCGCCGATAATCGGCCCCGACGGCAACATCTACTTCACCTGCGACGACGGCAACCTCTATCGCCTTGACCAGAACACCCACCTGCCGGTGGCAAACTGGCCGATTGCGGTCTCGGGCGGTGCGGTCAACAGCACTCCGCTGCTCTGCGCCGACAACATCGTCTATGTCGCGAGCGACGACTCGATCGCGGCCTACGACGTGAACAACCCGACCGGCGGCGCGAGGTGGGCCGTGGCGCTTACGTCGCCCGTGAAGGGCGCGCACCACCAGCCGCAGCGGCTGTCGCTTGACAACCAGCCGTCCGCCGTGGTTGACCAGTACGGTATCATCTACATCACCACCGAGACCGGCGATGGCGCTATCATGGCGATCGCCGGCCGCCCGAGCGGCACGCTGGCTGCGACCGACTGGCCGATGTTCCATCACGACGCGAAACACACCGGCAAGTTTGGGTCGAAGTAGCCGAACCGAATCGTGACGGAACATAGGGTTCCGTTGCGTCGAATCCTTGCAGGAGCGCCACCCCTGGTGGCGCTCCTGCTCTCTTGTACCACCCTGCCGTTGCCGACCGTGCCGATGGCCCCGCTGGGCGCGGACACGCTCGCCCAGCGAGAGACCGGCCGGTTCGCTTTCTATTCGGTAACCGAACGGACCGAGCGGGTCCGCTACGTCGCCTACTGGGGCGACAACGCAACCGATTCCTCCGGCTTCCTGCGGGCCGGTGACACGGTCGAACTGACTCACGCCTGGTCGGATACCGGGCTGTTCGCCATCCGCTGCCGCGCGCAGACTGAAACCGGCAAACTCTCGGACTTCTCGCCCACCCACCCGGTCTCCATCCGCAACAATGCCCCGCTCACCCCGGCCGGGGTCCTCGGCCCGGACACGGTTGGGACCGACTCGGCCGCCGAGTTCCGCACCGCTACGACCGACCCCGAGGCCGACCTCGTCACCTATGTCTTCACGTGGGGCGACGGCGACACCGTGACCGCGCCCGGCTACGCGTCCGGCGACACGGCCCGGATGCTACATGCCTGGTCCGGCCCGGGCGAGTACCAGGTCCGGACCATGGCCTCAGACGTCGCCGGTCACCGAAGCGCCTGGTCTCCGCCGCACGCCGTGGTCGTCGTCCCGTAGCCGGACGCGGGGCTAGGGGCTAGGGACTAGAGGTTCGGGGTTTAGAGTCTGGTTCTTGGAGTGTTCTCTTTAGAACACGAACAGGTATCGCAGCTTCACGACGGCAATCGTACCGGTTGACTCGAGCCAGTTCGAACCGCCGGCCAGGCGCTGGTTCAGGGCGACATAGAGCGTACTGCGGGGGCGGATTGTCCAGCTATAGAGGGTAGAGAAGTAGTACGAGTAGTCGGGTCGTTCGCGCTCAAGGTCATACCCGCGGACGGTTTCATTTCCGACACTCAGATTCATCTTCGGCGTGAAGACAATGCCCAGGCTGGGCCGGAACATCAGGGTCACGTCCCGGTTGAAGTCCAGCGCCCCACTTTCCTGGAACTCGGCCACGAAGTCGTTCCCCAGGTCCAGGCTGACGTGGTCGCCGAACTGGAACGAGAACCACACGCCGCCCTGGCCGGACGGGGCCAGCATCAGCCGGTTGTAGTTGTACGTGCGGGTCATGAAATCGCCCCAGCCGCTGATGCTGGCCGACTTGCCCGGGTCGGTGCCGACGCTCAGCCCCAGGTCCAGCCCGGAATAGCGGCTCCAGGCCGTATCCTGATAGCGTGACGCATACCCGCCTGCCCAAATGTCCCCGTAGGTCAGATTTCGCATCCGTCCGTAGACCGTCGTCCCGATGTTCCAGTCCGGGACCCCGGCCTCGTAGCCCCATTCCCGCTCCGCTCCGCCGTTCACCTGCACTGAGAGCGATTGGAACCGGGATGTCGAGTACCAGTTCGGCCCGGCGTAGGCGGATACCGACTGGCCGCGCCAGCTTGTGTACCCGATGCCGTTCATGTCGAACTTGGGCGCGGTCTGTCGGGCGGTCAGTCCGCCGCTGTAGGAACTGCCCTGGAAGTCCGCCACGGCCGCCAGCGCGTGGTCGAGGCTGTCGCCCATCTGGCTTCCCGCCCCGTACAGCCGGGCCGTAAAACTGCCCTGCCGCCAGACACCGTCGGCCCGGATGCCGTGATTGGAGAATGCTCCGTTGTCCTTGCCCGCATAGAGTATGCCCAGCTCCGAGTTGCCCAGCACCTGGCGTCGCAACGAGGCCACTGAGTACACACTGGCCGGCTCGAGCATGTCCGTCCCGTAGTAGTTATAGCTGGTCCGCCCGGTGACTGCGCCCAGCGCGCCGATTTGGAATCGCTCGATGCGGTCAGTGTACTTCACCCCGCCCAGGATCGGCACTTCGGTCCCGTCCTCGAAGCGTTTGCCGATTCTCCGCGAGTAGAACATCCGGATGTAGTCCAGCCCGGACCCGAAGTTCTCGGCGGCCTCAACAAAGAATGGCCGCCGCTCCTCCAGGTACAACTGTATTTCGACAGGTTCACCTGGTACGGGTCGGCCTCAATCTGGGCGAAATCCGGCAGGGTCGTGAGCTGGATACTCGCGGTTGGCGTCGGCAGCCACGCCGCGTCCAGGCCCGCAGCCGGCGCAAACCCGTCGGCCGGGTCAGACGGAGCCGACCGCTCGAACCTCACCAGCCCGACCGGGTACGCCTCGAGGTGCAGCCCGGCCGAAGGCGTCCGGATGCCTTCCAGCCCGCCGATGTTCGAGACCTTGAAGCCGGCCCGGTCGTGCCTTGACCAGTAGCTCTTCTCCCCGCGCGCCACAGTGTAGCGCCCGAACTCGATACCCCAGCGCGTCTTCCCCCGGGGATAGCGCAGGGTCTTGAACGGTATCGCCATCTCGACCGCGTAGCCCCATGGCTCCAGCCGTACCTTTGACGTCCAGACTCCGTCCCACTCTTCCACCCATGCTCCATCATTCGTCATGCGATAGGTCGCCTCAACTCCGCCCGCGCCGACGGAAAACGCGTAGGCGCTGGCGTTGTCGTCGAAAGTATCAAGGAACAACCGGATGCCGTCATTCGAGCCGGTCATCTTCGCACGGACGGTGGTTGCGTCCCGGGCCAGGCACCGAAGTGCCACGTACAGGTTACGTTCATCGTACAGAATGTAGGCCGTTGTGCTCTCGGAGCCAAGGCTGTCATAGTCCGGCGTAAGCTGGGTGAACGCGCATGCCGAATCAGCAGTCCGCCAGACCTCTTCGAGGATGCCGTCTATCTTCGGCCTTGTCGCCGTGAAGCGTGCCTCGATGAGCCGGCCGGGGACTGTCCCTGCGTGGACTGTCCCCAGTTCGGCTGGCAAAGCCCAAACCAACAGTGCGAGTACGAGTGTCAAGCACCGCTAGTGTAGCTGCGGCCCGAGCGATGTCAAAAGGGAACTGGAACCCAAGAACCGGACGAAGTCAGATGCTGGAAGCTAGATGTAAGAGGTCAGAAGTAGCGGACGGCGGATCATGGAGTCCGGAGCGGGCGAAGTCAGATGCTAGAAGCTAGAGTGCAGAGTGCATAACTCCCGAATACTCCGAATTCTCGCCTCTCGCTTCTCGCTTCTCGCCTCTCACTTCTACCCTCGTCCGGTTCTCGGTTAGAACCGGAACAGCCGGTCGCCGAGCAGGACCGCGGCAACCCGGCCCCGCATCGTCCGGCCGATGAAAGGCGAGTTCCGGGAGAGCGAAAGCACGCGGTCCGGCGCGTACGTCCACTCCGCCTTCAGGTCAAGCACCACGAGTTCGGCCTCGGAACCGACGGCGGTCGAGGCGGCGGGCAGGTTCAGAATCCGGCGGGGCGCGGTTGCCAGCCGGGCGATGTAGTCGGTCAAAGACAGCGCCTTGGTGAGAACCAGTTGCTCGTAGCCGAGGCTGAACGCGGTCTCGAAGCCGATGATGCCCGGCGGCGCGGCATCGAACTCGGCCTCTTTCTCACCCTTCAGGTGCGGCGCGTGGTCGGTGGCAATCGCGTCAATCGTGCCGTCCGCCAGCCCGGCAATCACGGCCCGCCGGTCAGCCTCGGTCCGGAGCGGCGGGTTGACCTTGTAGTTGGCGTCAAATCCGGCAAGCGCATCCTCGGTCAGCGTGAAATAGTGCGGGCAGGTTTCTGCCGTAACTTGCACGCCGCGTTCCTTGGCCCAGCGAATCAGGTCCACGGTCGCCTTGGCCGAGACGTGGGCGATGTGCAGCCGCGCGCCCGTGAACTCGGCCAGCAGGATGTCCCGCGCCGCCTGGGCCGACTCCGCCACGTCCGGCGCCGACTTCAGGCCGAGCTTCGTGGACATGCGACCTTCATTGGCAATGCCTTCCACCAGCTCCTTCACCTCGCAGTGCGAGATGACCGGCACGTCAAAGGCCTTGCAGTATTCCAGGACCCGCCGCATCACCTGCGCGTCCGCAATCGCCGAACCATCGTCCGAGAATGCGACCGCGCCGGCTGAGACCATCGCCCCGATTTCCGCCAGTTCCTTACCCTGCCTGCCCTTAGTGCAGCATCCGACCGGGTGGACCCGCGCGCAATTCGCGTCCTCCGCGCGGCGAGTCTCAAACCTGACCTGCGCCTCGGTATCAATCGCCGGGTCGGTGTTCGGCATCGGGCAGACGCGCGTGAATCCGCCGGCCAGCGCCGCTGCGGTGCCGCTGGCAATCGTCTCCTCGTCCTCGCGTCCCGGCTCGCGCAGGTGGCAGTGCATGTCCATGAACCCCGGCGCGATGTGCTTCCCTTTACAGTCAATCACCTCCGCGCCCCCGACCTCCTCTATACTACCTTCCACCTTCTCTATTCTGCCGCCCGCAACCAACACGTCCGCCCGCCGCACCGTCCGCGCCTGCAAGTCAATCACCGTCCCGCCCTGCAGCAACACGCGGCTCAGGATTTCCGGATTCATCCTTCCGCCTTCATCCTTCAGGGTTCCTCAGTCCTCGTTCTTCGTTCTTCGTTCTTCCCTCTTCATCCTTCAGCCTTCAGCCTTCATCCTTCCGGATGCTCCCCTCCCGCCAGCAGGAAAAGCACCGCCATCCGCACCGCCACGCCATTCGTGACCTGCGGCAGTATCAAGGTCTGGCTGAAGTCCGCCACGTCAAAGTCCATCTCCACGCCCCAGTTCACCGGCCCCGGGTGCGTAATCACGACCTCGGGCGCCAGTTTCCTCAGCCGCGCGGCGGTCAATCCGTAGAGCGCCCGATACTCGCGCACGGTCGGGAAACTGCTCGCGGTAATCCGCTCCTGCTGCACCCGGAGCATGTTCACAACGTCCACCTCGCCGAGTATCCGGTCCAGCCGGTAGAATACCTCGCAGCCATAGTCTTCAACGTACGGTGGAATCATCGTCGGCGGACCGCACACCGCGACCTTGGCACCGAGCTTGGTGAAACAAAGCAGGTTGGAACGGGCGACGCGGGAGTGAGCAATGTCGCCGACAATCAGTATCCGCTTCCCCTCAAGGTCGCCCAGCTTCTCGCGCAGGGTGAAAGCGTCGAGCAGCGCCTGGGTCGGGTGCTCGTGGGCGCCGTCGCCCGCGTTGACCACGAATGCCTTGACGTTCCGGGCAAGGAAGTGCGGCGCACCTGCGGCCGGGTGCCGGATGATGATGCCGTCCACGCCCATCGCCTCGATGTTCCGCGCCGTGTCGAGCAGGGTCTCGCCCTTCGAAACCGACGAGGTCGCCTTGGAGAAATTGACGCACTGACAACTCAGCCGGCTGGCGGCCAGGTTGAACGACGTCGAGGTCCGGGTTGAGGCCTCGAAGAACAGGTTGACTACGGTCCGCCCGCGCAGCGCCGGCACAATTGGAATCGCCCGGTCCAGCACCTCACGGAAGGTGCGGGCCTGGCCAAGGATTGTAAGAATCTCGGAACGGTCAAGACCCTCGATGCCGAGAAGGTGCCTTGACCTCAGCGTCATTTTGGCTTTTGGCTTTTGGCTTTTGGCCTCTGGCTTTGCCCGACCCTGGTCAGCACAACCTCGTCCCGGCCGTCGGTTTCCTTGAGGAAGATATCAACCAGGTCGTCGCGCCGGGTCACGACCTTCTTGCCCGCGAAGTCGGGCTGAATCGGCAACTCCCGGTGACCCCGGTCGACCAGCACCGCCAGTTGAATTGCCCGGGGCCGGCCGAAATCCAGCAGCGCGCTCAGGGCCGCGCGAATCGTGCGCCCGGTGAAGACCACGTCGTCGACCAGCACAATGGTCTTACCGCTGATGTCGAAACTTATCTCCGTGCCGCGGACAATCGGCGTCTCCGCCACCATCTGCAGGTCGTCGCGATACAACGTGATGTCAATCGCGCCGACCGGGACCTTCGACTTGCGACCGGCATTCAGCCGCGCGGCAACCCGCTCGGCCAGCGGCACGCCCCGGCGCTTGATGCCGACCAGGGCCAAATCCTTCACTCCGGGATTGTGACGGCTGATTTGCGTGGCGAGCCGGGCGACTAGACTTTGGACTGCCTGCGCGTTCGCCAGCCGCCGCGTCATGACGGAATCCTATCCGCAGATTCCGCAGATTGGCCCCGGACCCTATCTGTGTAATCGGTGTAATCTGTGGATTTCCTCAATCTGGCTTCACCCGATTCAGAATTTGGGGCCTGGGTGCCTGGGCAGTTCAATGTCTGCGGACGACCGGTCATTTCACCAGCAAACCGACCGGTATCAGGACGCAGTACCCGAGGACCAGGAGTATCGGTGCCAGCGTGATTGAACCCGATGCGAGTGTGATGAAGCCGGCGGCGATGGTCGCGATGCCGGCGCCCATGATGGCGTAGTTCTTCCTGCTCAGACTGATCATGGGCCGAAGCTGTTTCTTCGGTGCCGGCTTTGGTCTCGCCGGCTGCGGCTTATTGGGCTTGCGGTCAGATTTCATACGATAGTATCCTCGGCGTCCATCTTAACGCGAGTGGCCCCGAAGTCAAGCAGAGGCAGCCACAAGCAACAAGCTCAAGCACAAGCCCAAGCTCAGAGCCAGACTCCGGACACTGCAAACTGCAACCTGCAAACTGGTCATTCCCCCGCGCCCCCCTACTCCCTACTCTCCACTCTCGACTCACGCTTGTCGTCATCCAACTTAAGTCTCTCGTCCGGCGGCGGCGGCGCAAACCGCTTCTCAAGGTGCGCGACAATCGCCGCATCCGTCACCCGTCCCCCGTCGTCCGTCATCTTTCGCGCTTCGTTCTTCGTTCTTCGTTCTTCGTTCCTTGTCTGCCCCGACTCTGCCGGCAGCAGCAGATGCACGCCGCGGAAGTTATCGAGGTAGTTCTTGCGCGAAAACGGGCTGATGACGATGCCGCCCGTGGTCCGGAACCAGCGCCGGAACTGCTTCCACTCGTAATGTGTCGTGAACAGCCGTTTGTCGATCTCGATGCCCTTATCCGTCAGCAGGTACGTGATTGGCAGAAAGTAGGTGTTCAGCGCAACAAACAAGACGACCACGGCCAGCATCCCCAGCATTGGCCCGAACACGACCCAACTGAACCCGACAAACGCCAGGATGAACACCGAAGCCACCACCGTCCTGACCGGGTTCTCTCTTGCCCTGTGCACGGTCCACGTCAGTGGTTCCATTTGATGACAAGACTACCTCCAGTCACGCCCACTGTCCAGCGTCGGCCCGCTTGGGCGTGCGGTTCGAAGCTTATTTGCTGCGCCCTGTGTGAGATGGTTTGTGGTGGAAACTCGCTCTGAAAAGCCGATGCCCGCCGGTTTCCCGGCGGGCACTTGTCTTCCGGCCATCTTAGCCTGTCTCGAATTATCACCGCTGAGAAAGACATTGCTGCCTCTCCCGGTCATCCTCAAAGACCCTGTCTTCGGAACTTCCGTGCGCCTGAGCTTAAGTCTTCAGGTCACAAGCGGTCTCAATATGGCGTCGGGAGCGGGGAAACAAGGGGGTTATTTTTGGTGGGTTGGGAAGGAGGGATACCCGCTCCCGACAAATCTTATGCTCCAAGTTGTACGCCTTGCGGCGAAAGAGCGATCTTTCCGTCAACGACCGACACCGAGACCTGCGAAGGTCTGGCTTTAAGAATCAGCTCTGCGAGCGGATTCTCGATAAGACGTTGTATGACTCGTTTAAGAGGGCGGGCACCGTAATCTGCATCGTAGCCTTCCTCCGCGAGAACGTCCTCAACGCCACGATTAATTATAAGTCCAACCCCTTGTTCTGTCAACATTTCCTTGGTGCGACCCAACTGAATGTCCACTATTTTCCGGATGTCTTCCCGCGACAGCGGGTTGAAAACCACGACTTCGTCAACCCGGTTCAGGAACTCGGGGCGGAAGCTGCGCCGCAGAAGCTGCATCAGTTCGTCGCGGTCGAAACGGCCCTGCCGCGCCAGCTCGGTGCCGAGGTTCGACGTCATGATGATGATGGTGTTTTTGAAGTCCACGGTCCGGCCGTGGCCGTCGGTGAGCCGGCCGTCGTCGAGAATCTGCAGGAGTACGTTGAACACGTCCGCGTGCGCCTTCTCGATTTCGTCCAGCAGGACGACCCGGTACGGCCGCCTGCGCACGGCTTCGGTCAACTGTCCGCCTTCTTCGAACCCGACATAGCCGGGCGGCGCGCCGATGAGCCGCGACACGGTATGCCGTTCGCCGTACTCGGACATGTCAATCCGGACAATCGCGTCTTCGGTATCGAAGAGCACCTGCGCGAGCGTCCGGGCCAGTTCGGTCTTGCCCACGCCGGTCGGCCCGAGGAAGATGAAGCTGCCGATGGGTCGCTTTCGGTCCCCGATTCCGGCCCGGGCCCGGCGAATGGCATTCGCCACTGCCGATACCGCCTCGTCCTGGCCCACGACCCGCTTGTGGATGTCTTCTTCCAGCCGGAGCAGCTTTTCCCGCTCCGACTCCATCAGGTTCTTCAAGGGAATCCCGGTCCACTTCGCCACGACCTCGGCGATGTCCTCTTCGGTGACCTGCTCGCGCAGCAGCCGGTTGCCCTTCGCTTTCCCCGCACCTTTCTCCGTCGCGGCCAGCTTCTTCTTGAGCTCGGCCAGCGTGCCGTATTCGAGCTCCGCCGCCTTGTTCAGATCGTACTTCCGCTTGGCCGCGGCCACGTCGTTTCCGACCTTCTCGATTTCCTCCTGGAGCCTGCGCCGTTCCTCGACCTCTTTCCGCTCGGTCTCCCACTGCGCGGTCAGCCGAAGCTGGTTTTCCTTAAGCCCGGCAATCTCCTTCTCAATCTCCTTCTGTCGCTTCTTCGAAGCCTCGTCCTTGTCGCGCTTGAGCGAGAGCCGCTCCATCTCCAGTTGCAGCAGCTTCCGGTCAACGTCGTCGAGCTCGACCGGCTTGGAGGTGATTTCCATCTTCAGCTTGGCCGCGGCTTCGTCCACCAAGTCAATCGCCTTATCCGGCTGGAACCGGTCCGCGATGTAGCGGTTCGACATCACCGCCGCGGCAACGAGCGCCGCATCGGTTATCTGCACGCCATGGTGGACTTCGTATCTTTCTTTCAGGCCGCGCAGAATCGAGACCGTCTCCTCAACCGTAGGCTGGTCCACGAAGATGGGCTGGAAGCGGCGCTCGAGCGCCTTGTCTTTCTCGATGTACTGGCGATACTCGTCAAGCGTGGTCGCGCCGATGCAGCGCAGCTCCCCGCGCGCGAGCATCGGCTTTAAGATGTTGCCCGCGTCCATCGAGCCTTCGGCCTTGCCCGCACCAACCACGGTGTGGAGTTCGTCGATGAACAGGATGATGCTGCCTTCCGACGCCGTGACTTCCTTGAGCACGGCCTTCAGCCGGTTCTCAAACTCGCCCCGGTATTTGGTCCCGGCAATCAGGGCGCCCATGTCGAGCGCCACGAGCTTCCGGTCCTTCAAGGACTCGGGCACGTCGCCTCTTACGATGCGCTGGGCCAGGCCTTCGACGATGGCGGTCTTGCCCACACCCGCCTCGCCGATGAGCACCGGGTTGTTCTTGGTCCGCCTCGACAGCACCTGCATCACCCGCCGGATTTCGTCGTCCCGGCCGATGACCGGGTCGAGCTTGCCGTCGCGCGCCAACTTGGTAACGTCCCGGCCGAACTTCTCCAACGGCTGGTACCGTTCCTCCGCGCCCGGGTCGGTGACGCGCTGGGACCCGCGGACCTCTTTCAGGGCCGCGAGTACCTTGCCTGTATCAATCCCGAACGCCTTGAACACCCGCGCGCAGTCGCCGTCCTTCAAGCCGAGAATCGCGAGGAACAGGTGCTCGGTGGAGACGTATTCGTCCTTGAATCGCTTGGCCTGGTTCTCGGCCTCGGCCAGCACCTGCCGCGCCCGCGCCGAAGAATAGAGCTGGGTGTCTCCGCCGGAAACGCGCGGCCGGTCCGCCAGCCCGGCCTGGATTTGCTGATAGATGACAGAAGGG
Organism: Caldifarciminota bacterium; assembly: GCA_903908785.1. GTDB lineage: Bacteria > Hydrothermota > Tepidihabitantia > Tepidihabitantales > Tepidihabitantaceae > UBA2258. The sequence continues at coordinate 11,681 of CAIVTL010000557.1, forward strand.
TCGGCGCCGACCTTCTTGATGAGTTGGGGAATCAGCCCTTCGTCCTGCTCCAGCAGGGCAAGCAGGATATGCTCAGCGTCCAACTCGTTGTGCTGGAGCCGCCGAGCCGCGGACTGTGCCGAACCAATGGCCTCCTGGGCCTTCTCGGTAAATCTCTCGATATTCATCTTCCCCTATATTAGATAGCAGCGAACGGCGCAGGGATTCGACCCAAGGCCCGGCTCTCCCGAACGCCGGAACGGAACCGCCGAGACGCCAAGGTCGAAGGGGAAAGGGGAAATGGCAACGTGCGGAGGCGGAGGGGACTATCCACAGATTTCGTAGATTACACAGCGCGCGTAGGACGCGCAAGTCAAAGGGCAAAGGGCAAAAGTCAAAACGCCCGACCGACTGTCATTCCGAGCGCAGCGAGGAATCTCGACCCTTCGGCAAGCTTGGGCAAGCTCTGCCCCGCCGACGGACGAGATTCCTCGTCGCTCCGCTCCTCGGAATGACATCGTCGCGAAAACGACGATCCTGCACGCTTGTAGTACAGCACGGCCTCGGAGGCCGCAACCAAACCCGACGTAACCGCAGATGAAC
>CAIVTL010000558.1 GCA_903908785.1 Caldifarciminota bacterium
GCTCCATGCCCGCGCTCTCGGCAATGGACGCGACGCTGGAGTCGAACCAGTCGAACCAGTAGGCGCCGTTCTGATACTCGGTCCAATCCCATTGCTGATAGAACGTGCCCCAGTGGGCACCGGATGAGCGCATGCTGTCACCCCAATTGGCTCTGAGGACGGTATCACCCTGCTCATTCACGGCGTCATATGAGGGGATGATGCTCGTCGCACCCCACAGTTCGGAGCCTATCGTATCGCGAAGACCGCAAATCCGTAGGGCGACGTCCGACCCCGCCGGCAGAGGCGGCGTGCTGCCCGGAACGTCCGCACTCCCGTACTTGTACGGATTCGTGTCGCAGTACGCGAATGAAATCGCCGCGCCGGTCGGTCGGCTCACGACGACCTTGTACGTCCGGCCACGGACGGGGTCGGCGTCCTTAGTCAACGGAAACTCGGTCCATGCCCACATCTTCGTTGCATGAACCGGCTGGGCGCTGTACGCGATACGTTGGGTCGAGGCCGAATCCAAAACCTCAACCGTGTATGGCTCGCCGTCGAATGTGTCTCCAATCCAAACGGAAACCGCTGATAACGAATCCAGCGTGTTTCGTATGTATTGGGAGACGGGCGTGTTGAGCGGCGTCTGAGCGACGCAACCCTTGTAAGGCACGATATCGTAGCTTTTCGTCGTGCCGTAGGCCACTGTAAGTCCTGCTACGAACAGGATTGTCATGAGCGCAATCTGCCTCATGATTTCCTCCTATCGTCTGACTATCTTGCTCTTCAGAATTCCTGTCTTCGTCTCTATTCGGACGAAGTACAGGCCGGGACTCAACGCAGTCAAGTTCAGTTCAGCCTCATTGACCTCCCTTCTGATTGGTTTCACCAATACTCGTCTGCCTGATGCATCGTACAGGCTCAGCCGACCACCGTCATCGGGCGGCTCGCCGAAATGAACCCGCACTACTTCAGCGGCTGGGTTGGGGGTCACGTGCAGCGTCGGCTGCCGTCCGCCCATTCTACCAGGTTCCTGTACGCCGACTGCCGTCGTCTCGAGAATCATAACACCGGCGTCGGTGCAGCAGGCGTACAGGTATGGCGGCGAGCACAATACCCGCCTGACCCAACTCGGCGCGGGATACGAACCGACCACACGAGGGTGCGCGGGGTCGCCTACGTTCACGAGAACCACGCTGCGCTTGCCGCCGACGAAAACTAACGTATCATCGAACACCGCCGCATCGTAGCCCCAGTTGTCGTTACCCAGTGGCGCACCCGCAATCGGATACGGTGCCGCAGGATTGGCAACGCTGTAGACCCACAGCGTCTCGTAGACTGAAGGAACGAACGCCAACGTGTCCCAGACCGCGACGCCGTCGGTGGACAGCCGTGTGCCGGAGGTTTGGCTGACCAGTTGCGGCGCGGTGGGACGTGAGACGTTGACGATGGACAATCCGTCCCAACTGCCCATGTAGGCGAATGTGTCCTGAAGCACGAGTCCCCACTGGTAGCCGTCCGTCATGTTGCACGTCCCCACGCCCACGGGCTCGCGCGGCCGGGCGACGTTGACCACTTGGAACTTGTAGTCTTCAGCGATGTAGAGAAAGCTATCGCGGAGGACCATGTCTTCGGGAGTGTTGAACGTCGAGCAAGCGGCAACCTGTTGGGGATTGGCAGGGTCTGTCACGAGCACGGACTTTAGGCGCGGTTGCGGCCAGCGACAGACATAGGCGAAGCTGTCGCGCGCCGCCACGCAATGGTCGTCGGCCCCCACAAGGGCAGAATCGAACTGACCTAGGCAGACCGGGTCCGCCGGATTGGAGATATCCAGTATCTTCATGCCTACGTACCTACCCGCGACGTAGCAGCGTGTTCCATCTATGAACACGTCTTCGGCTGACCCGGCCTTGAGCACCCATGTGTCGAGCACCGGGTTTGCTACGCTGCTAAGGTCTACAACAGCCAGACCGTCGTAGCCGTCGGCCACTAGTGCCTGGGGTGCCCTGAGACTGGCCCACACGCCCCAAGGATACCCGGTTGTCGTGCGTAGTGAATCTGTGAACGCGGGATGCGTGGAGTCAGCGATACTGAGAATCTGAAACGGCTGCGGGTTCTCTACGCCTGGCCCGCGACCGGACACGAACGCCAACGAACTGTCGAGATAAATGTCGTACCCCCCGAGGTCGTTCAGTCGGGCCAGCAGACGCGGGTTCGCCGGGTCCGTGATGTCGAGCGTGATGAAACGCGCCGGGTACGGATACGAAGTCTCTTCGTAACTGGCACAGACCAGATTGCCTCGGGCGATGGCCGAGAGCGCCTGACCGCACGGGAAGGCCCCGACCTCATGTGGGCCTGTCGGGTTCGAGACGTCCACAAAGGCAAAGCCGGTACTCTGGCAGACCACGACCGTGTTGCCCGAGCCGGACGTGGCTGAGCCGGCTTCTGGAGCAGAGCCGAGTTCATGCGGACTGGCAGGGTTGGCGATGCTGAAGACATGGAACGTGTCGCGTCGGATGAAATACAGGAACGTGTCCCGTATCCAGAAGTCTCCGACCGGACCAAGGAGTTCTCCGCGTTTGACCGGCAGTGTCGGGTCAGCCACGTTCCAGACCTCAAGGTCGGCATTGCTGCTGGTGTAGAGCAGCGAGTCGCGCAGGCACGACTGCGCCGTGAGCGACGGGAACTGAATCTCCGAAAGCACTCGCGGGCTGTCAGGGTCGGCAAAGCTCAGTAACGCTACCTCACTTCCCAACGTCAATACGACCAGCGTATCCTTGCCCGTCACCTCAGCCGCCGGGCCTCGACCCCACTTCGAGACGAGTCTCAGGCCGGAGTCGCTCGTCGTGCCTCCCGCGTATCCGGGCATCTCGATTCCCCGGTGGTACAGCCACTCAATCCTCAGCTTCGGCGGCACCATCCGCAGCGAATCCATGACTGCCATCTCGTCCCGCCTGGACTGCGCGGCAAAGGCACTGGCCATCAACCCCAGGCACAACAGGAAGGCAGCTATCTTGATCCTGTGCACGAGATGATTATCGGCCCCGTTCCGCCATTGTCAAACCGCAATCCTCGCCGCGACGTCCGACCCCGCCGGCAGCGGCGAAGAGCTGTTCGGAACATACGCGTCGCCGTGCCGGTACTTGTTCGTCGTATCA
>CAIVTL010000559.1 GCA_903908785.1 Caldifarciminota bacterium
CCTGGACCGGGTGCTGTATACGGCGGACCGGTTCGATTTCATTGCGGCCCTGCCGACCAAGCATGAACTGCACGCCCAGGTTGTCGGCGTGCTCGAGGGCCCGATCTGGGGGCTGGTCATGAGCCTCGAAGGGCTGCTCTCCGAGTTGGTCTGCGTGCTCGACCAGGTCAAGGACCGGCCGACTCCGGCGGCTCCGGCTGCCGAAGTCTCGGCTCCCGAAGCGCCGGCTGCCGCGTGAGACAAGAGTTGAGAATAGAATTGCTGCTTCTAGACGAGGTATCGAAAGGAATGCCGCAGCCGTTTGCGGCAGCTTAACAGTCCAGGAGGATTGATGGCGGAAAGCAAAATCCAGCAGGTCATCGAGACGATCGAGGGCCTCACAGTTACCGAATTGGCAGAACTCGTGAAGACCCTGAAGGAGAAGTTCGGCGTATCGGGCCAGGCGTTCATGTCGGCCGGGCCGATGCCCGCAGCCGGCGGGGCTGCCGCTCCGGCCGAGGCCAAGGCCGAGGAACAGAGCGAGTTCACCGTGACGCTAGTTGCGGTTGGCGACAAGAAAATCCAGGTGCTCAAGGAACTGCGCGCGCTTACGCAACTGGGGCTGAAGGAAGCCAAGGACATCATCGACAAGACCCCGAGCGTGGTCAAGGAGAGCGTGACGAAGGAAGAGGCCGATAAGATCAAGGCGAAGCTGGAAGAGGTCGGAGCCAAGGTCGAGGTCAAGTAGAAGCGGCGAGTGACGAAAGTCGGCATCACGGTTCGTGACTCGCAGGCAGTGTTTCCGCTTATTGGCCAATCACCGGGGAGGCTCGCAGAATGGAACACCTAGACTTCTCCAGGAGTAGTACTCACTTAGAGATTCCGAGCCTGCTCTCGCTGCAGCTCGATTCTTTCCAGGAGTTCGCCCAGTTCGACACCGAGTCGGCGCGACGCGACCCGCATGGGCTGCAGGGAGTGCTGCGCGAGACGTTCCCGATTGAGGACGTCCACAAGAACTTCCGGCTGGAATACGTCGGCTACAATTTCGGCGAGCCGAAGTACACGCCGGACGAGGCGATGGCCAAGGGCGTCAACTACTCGATGCCGCTCAAGGTCGTGTTCCGGATGATCAAGAAGGAGTTCACGCCGGTCGAGGGGCAGGCCGGCCCCGGTACTGAGAAGGTCAAGGATATCCTCGAACAGGAGGTCTTTGTCTGCGAGCTGCCCTGGATGACTTCGGCCGGTACGTTCATCATCAACGGCGTCGAGCGGGTCATCGTCAGCCAGCTCCACCGGTCCCCGGGCGTGTACTTTTCCCGTGACGGTGACGAGTTCTCGGCATTGCTGGTTCCGCTGCGCGGCGCCTGGTTCGAACTGGTGGTGGACAAGCACAACTCGATGCTCGTCCTGCTCGACCGGAAGCGGCGCATTTCGGCCGCGACTTTCATGCGGGCAATCGGCTATTCCCACGAGGACATCATCGAGAAGCTCTTCCGGGTTGTCCAGCAGGCGTTCGCGCCCGGACAGGTCGTCGCCCGCGACATCAAGTCCGAATCGGGCGAATCCTGGGCGCGCGCCGGCGAGTACGTGACCGAGGGACTGCTCGATTTCCTCTCGTCCAAGGGCGTCACTGAAGGGTGGGTCGTTGAGGGCGCTCCGGCCGGGCTTGACATCGTTGCCAACACGCTGCGTGCGGACCGCACCACGTCGAAAGAGGACGCCATCAAGCGGATCTACTACCGGCTGCGTTCGATCGCGCCGCATTCGATCGAGCTGGCCGAGTCGGTAATCCTGGGCATGCTCTTCGACAAGAAGCGGTTCGACCTCGGTGCGGTCGGCCGGTACAAGCTTAACCAGCGGCTGATGGCGAAGGTGCCGCTGACTGAAACCGGGCTCCTGCAGAAGGATGTGCTGGTGATTGTCTCGCACCTGCTGCTGTTTGCCGGCGAAGGCCGACTGTACCAAATCCGGTATCAGGCCGGTTCAGCCGAGGAGCGGGACAAGGTGTTCGCCCAGCTGAAAGAACAGGAGTTGCTGCCCGACCGGTATCACTGGTACGAGCG
>CAIVTL010000560.1 GCA_903908785.1 Caldifarciminota bacterium
TTAAGAATAGGGAAGTTAGGACCCATCTCGGGAGCCGGGAGAATGTATGCTATAGTATACATGTAGAGACCCGGGTTTGAGCCGCAAGCCGCGAGCGAATCCGGTCCCTGAATGCTGACTACTGAGTACTGCTTGCTCCCGCCCTGGGCCAGCGCCCGCCCCGGCAGACCGAAAGTACAACCGCCAAGGCCGGCCCCCGCTACTGCAACCTGCAAACTGCCAACTGCAAACTCGTGCGCTACGCGCCCGTCCGCTTGACATCCCGGCCCGAATTGGTACGCTTCGCCTTATGGTGTACCGCGAATCCCCACCCGGCTTTGACGCCGATGGAATAGCAAGATGTCCCCGAAGTTCCGCCGGTAGCCAGGTGATGCCGGCACGCAAGATGGAAGGCACTCATGGTGACTGATTCGATATTCCTCAGGAAGATTGGCCTCAGCAACTACAAGAGCATCAAGACCGCATCTGTCTCTCTCGGGCCACTGACTTTCCTCGTGGGCCAGAATGGAGCGGGCAAGAGCAACTTCCTGGACGCCCCGCGCCTGGTTGCGGAGGCCCTCAACACGTCCCTCGAACACGCTCTGCGCGAACGGGGCGGAATCAACGAAGTTCGACGCCGCTCATCCGGCCACCCGACGCACTTTGGGATCCGCCTGGACTGGCGGTTACCTGATGGCACACAGGGAATATACGTGTTCCGGGTCGGCGCCCAGCCGAAAGGCGGGTTCGAGGTGCAGCAGGAAATGTGCAGGGTATATCGAGACGACCAGATTGTAGAAGCGTGCTACCGAATTGAGAATGGACAGCACGTCAGTTCCAGCGACAAGGTGTGGCCTCCGATCGCGCGCGACCGTCTGTATCTTGTCGCGGCCGCCGGGCTGCCCGAGTTTCGACCCCTCTACAATGGCCTTTCCCACATGGGTTTCTACAACCTAAACCCGGACTCGATACGCGAACTGCAGCCTCCCGACCCGGGAGCCGTACTGAAGCGAGACGGCAGCAACCTGGCCAGCGTGCTGGGTGTCCTGGAGAAACAAGCCCCCGGCTCCTTCGAGCGTATTGTGGAATACCTGTCGCGGGTAGTACCCGGCATAGACGGCATCGTGGTTCGCCAACTGGGCAAAAAAGAGACCATCGAGTTCCTTCAGAAGGTCGGAACCAATAGGGACCCGTGGCGGTTCATGGCCGAGAACATGTCCGATGGCACGTTGCGAGCGCTCGGCGTACTCACCGCTTTATTTCAGTCTTCGAACGGAGGTCCGGCGCGCGTTCCTTTTGTCGGAATCGAAGAACCCGAAGCAGCCGTACACCCGGGCGCGGCCGGGGTCATTCGGGACGGATTGCGTACGGCCTCGCGAACGACTCAGATTGCCATCACCAGCCACAGCCCGGACCTGCTCGACGAACCGGGCATTGGCGCTGAGAGCATCTTAGCTGTCGTGAGTCGAAATGGCGAAACCATCATTGGGCCGGTGGATGAAGCCGGTCGCTCGGCAATCCGAGAACGGCTTTACACCGCTGGGGAGCTACTCCGAATGAATCAGATTGAGCCGGAGGAAGCGGAAACCGAGCAGCTAGACCTCTTCGCGGACTAGATGGCATGACGAGCACCCGGGTCTCAGCCATCGTCGAGGGACACGGTGAGTGTGAGGCAGTACCGATTCTCATCCGTCGCGTAGCGCTGGAGATCGACCCTACATTCGCACCACAGGTTCTGCCGCCGCTGCGGGTGCATGCTTCGAGACTCGTCAAGCAAGGTGAGCTTGAGCGTGCAGTCGAGTTTGCCGCCCGCAAGCTGCAGGGCAGAGGGGGAATCCTTGTTCTGCTGGACTGCGACGTGCTGGGCTGCTGTCCCGCCAGAACCGGACCGGAGTTGCTGGCTCGGGCCAGGGCCGCCCGGTCGGACGTGATCGTCTCTGTGGTGCTGGCGAAACGGGAATTCGAGGCTTGGCTGCTGGCTGCTGCGGAATCGTTGAGCGGCAAGCGCGGGCTGCCGAATAGCCTGGCGGGGCCAACGGACCCCGAGAGTATTCGAGACGCGAAAGGTTGGCTGTCCGAGCGGAAACCGCAAGGCTATGCCGAGACCGCAGACCAGCCGGCCCTTACGGCCGTGTTTGACATGCAGGCCGCGCGCAGGGCCGACTCGTTCGACAAATGCTATAGGGAAATCGAAAGTATGCTCAGGCAACTTCGGGGAACAGAA
>CAIVTL010000561.1 GCA_903908785.1 Caldifarciminota bacterium
CGCCAGCGTGTAATTGCCCCAGCGGAAATCCATCTTGCTGGTCGTTTCCTTGATGTAGATGACGTCGTCGCCCGAATACCCGCTCACGGTCAGCCGGTCCTGCGGCGACAAGTCGAAGTTCGCCTTGGCCTGCAGGTCATAGAAGTAGTACGGCAGGTAGACCCGGTGCAACGAATCATCCACCATCTTGTCAATCGCCCACGTCACCGCGTCAATATAGGTCCGGCGCCCGGCAACGAGGAACGACCCCTTGGGCAGTGGCCCCTCGAACATCAGCTTGGTCGTTAGCAGGCCCACGTCCCACTTCCCCGCGAGCCGTTCCGAGTTGCCCTGCTTCATCTCCACGTCGAGCACCGACGAAACCGCGCCGCCGTACTCGGCGGGAAACGCACCCGCGTGCAACTCGGCGTTGCTCACCGCGTCAAGATTGAAGGTTGAGAACAGCCCGCCCAGATGATACGGGTTGTACACCGTCACGCCGTCGAGGAGAATCAGGTTCTGGTCCGGGCTGCCGCCGCGCACATACAGAGCGCTTGAGAAGTCGCTGACCGCAACCACGCCCGGCAACGCCGCCAGGGACCGGAACAAGTCCTGCTCAATCATGCCCGGCGCCAGCTTCAAGTCCTTGATGTCCAGCCGGCGCACACCGACGTCCACCTCGCGCTTGAAGCGCTCCCGTGCGGCCGAAACCGTGACCCCGCGCACCGGAATCGGCTCGGTCTCCAGCCGCGCGTCGAACCGCGCCGCCTCGTCCCGCTTCAGGACAAAGCGCTGCTCCACCGTCCGATATCCAATCATCGAATACACGACGGTCCGCTCGCCGGCCGGCACGCCGGCGAACACGTAGTACCCGCTCCGGTCGCTCACCGTACCCGCGCTCTGGTCGCTGAGATAAACTGTGACAAAGGGAAGCGGTTCGCCGGTCCGGCCATCCTTCACGAACCCGCTGACGGTGGCCGCATCAAGCCGCGACCCGGCGAACCCGGCCCACACCAGCAGCGCCAGGCTCGCGGTCTTCGTCGTGCTCATTCGCACCGCAGACAGAATGCCCGGTTGCCTCCGCCTGTCAAGGGAAACCAAGAAGACGGGAACCGGGATGGAAGCCGCGAGGAGTGGGTTCGGGGGTTCCGGGGTTCTGGGGTTCTGGCAGGAAATCTGCGGCATCTGCGTAATCTGCGGATGTTCTCTCCGGGTCCTCTTCGTGTCTTTCGTTTTCGTGGCTCTCTATTCCGGGATTCGGGACCGAAACGGCGAGGGCCGGAATGGCCCTCGCCGTGTACTATCGCAGCCGCTGACGCTACTTTACGACCGAAACCTTGGCATGCGCGACTTGAGAGCCGCTTGCCAGTTCATACACATACAGGCCGTTACCGACCGACCTGCCTGCGTTGTCCTGCAGGTTCCAGTTGACCGTATTCGCGCCCGCCGCCATCTGACCGTTGCACAGCGTCCGCACCAACGCGCCCGAACTCGAATAGACGCGCAGGGTGACGTTCGCCGCCTTGGGCAGATTGAACCGGACCGCGCTGTGCCCGACCACCGGGTTCGCGCCGACGACTGTGAACTCAATCGGCGAAACCGCCGGAGTCTCTTCAACGCCGGTCAGGAACGGTTCAACCCAGCCGCGGATTGACGACTCGCTGAACCCCACCATGCCGCCCACGACGATGCCGGCCGTGTCAACCACGTAGTTGAGCGGGATGGAGTTACTCCGGTTGTACAGGTTCCACGCTGTGCCGCCATCGCGGAGGAACGTGAAGTCGTACTGACGGGCGTAGACCTTGACCACAGAGTTCATGTCGCCCCACAGGTTGATGGCAAAGGCCTCATAACCCTGTGCATGGTAGTCGTCATACAATACCTGGACTCGCGGCAACTCCGCGAGACAGCCACTTCAGGTATTCTGCCAGAAGAAGAGATGGAGGACGTGGCCGGCGTAATCCCCTGGGATCGTGTGCGTCACGTATGCCGTGTCGGGCAGCGTGAAGCTCGGCGCAGGGGTGCCGTTCTGCGGATACGCCATTAACATGGCGGGTATCGCAGCCACGACGACCATAGCCAACAGTATCTTACGCATATACGAAAACCTCCTGAGTGCCGGCGTCCCGGCACAAGTCATGACTTAGGAGCCTGACTAAAATTCTAGGGCACCCCCGCCACCTGTCAAGCCGCGCCGCGCGTTCACGCTAGGGCTCGGGCTCAGGACGCGGCCCGATGAGGTCAATCAATTCGAACCCGAGTCCCATTGCTGCGCCCAGTTCCGCGCCCACAAGTGTCTGATGCCAGAACGCACCGAGGCGCCCCTCCCCGATGATGAGGTGCGACAGCACGTACAGCGCGTAGCCGGCACCGACTATCACGCCCATGCTGAGGAACCGGCCGAACTTGAGACGGGTAAGGGACTTCTGCACTTAGGCCGCCGCCATCAGAGCGAACCCGACCGGCAGGGCATAGGCGGCCGGGCCCGCAAGTGAGAGCAATTCACCGTTCATGGCCGCGCGGAGCAGACACCAGAACGCTATCACCACGACCGCGTAGCCGGCCCCGCGCATCTGTACCGACGCGTAGATGAGCGCGCCCATCAGCCCGAGGATGAGAAACGACGTCATCGGCTCGGGGAGTTGGAAGAAACGCAGGTTGTGGTTGAAGTAGCCCACGGCGACGACCGCAACCAGTCCGACCGCGACATAGCCGATGGTGAAGAGGCCCTGGCGCACAGCGTTACTCACAAGAGTATTCTCTATTCTCAGGACTACGAGTCAAGTAAGGTCGCACCGGCCCGGGCGGAATCCGGTTCGCCCTATCTAGACACGTGTCGTAATCCAGACTAGTGGAGCGTCCCCGAATTACTCCGGCCCATCCGTTTCGTGTCCTTCGCGTCTTCGGGGCGCAGTGTCGGTTTCCGGCGCCCACAAACCCCGGGTCCGCAAGACTACCTCGCGACCACGACCTTGTGGACGCTGACGGCTGACGGCTCACGGCCCACGGCTGACGGCTCGCGGACAAAGTAGACCCCAGCCCGCAGCCGGCCTCAAGCCGCATGGGCCAGCTTACCGTTGCAGCGCGAGTTTCTCGGTAGCTGAGTGGTCGCCGGCCTTCAGACGGACGAAGTAGATGCCGCCGGCGAGCAGGCGGCCGCGAGCATCGCGGCCATCCCAAGTGACGCTGTACGTTCCACGCTTCACGTCCAACGTCGGGAACTCGCGGACAACCCGTCCCGCCTGGTCGTAGATTCGGAGCGTCGCGGGTTCGCGACCGGCCAACGCACAACGAATCGCCACACCCGCGCGGAACGGACTCGGCTGAGCAGTGAGCCCCGATTGCATTGACCGGGCAGGCGCACGTTCGTTCACAGAAGAGTAGACAAGGCCCATCGAATCGGTCTTTATCAGATAGGCTGGGTAGTTGTCGGCGACTCCCGCAACAGCAAAACCATGGTCGCGCGTATTGACGACCCAATATGCCCAATCGCCCATGGTCGGGTCCAAGCCGTCATACCCGCGAGTCCAGAGCGTGTCGCTCAGTGAGTCAAACCTGGCCATCAGGACCAGCGACGGATTGTTAGGTCCCTGAACACCAGCCACGATGAATCCGTGGTCAGGCGTTTCTTGAAGACAGAACACCAAACGCTGTTGATGACCTGAGGCGCTGTCAAGGAAGAACAGCCGAGTCCAGAGTTTGTGTCCCAGTGAGTCGAACTTCGTGAGATAGCTCTCATTCCCGCCGCCTAGGCTGTCGGGAAGCCCTAAGGCTGTGCCGCACAGCGCGTAGCCACTATCCGCGGTCGGGCACGACGCGCCAAACCTGCCCTCGTGGTAGCCTGGAACTTCGGGTCGGTACAAGGCGGTCCAGAGAGTCTCGCCGACGCTATCGGTCTTGACCATGTAATAGTCGGGGATGGAATTGCTGCCGGTGTCTCGGATGCAGCCGGTGGCGAGGTAGCCGCGGTCACCGGTTTGCCAGACGGAACCGCCCCAAGTCTGCACGCCGGACGGGTGGTAGAACCTGAGCCATTGCCTCTGGCCGTTCCGGTCCAGCTTCAGCAGAGCCATGCCGTAGTCGCTGCCCTCCGACAAGTCCCCGGTGAGGATGCAACCACTATCCAGGGTGGGCGCTACGGACTCGAACCCGTCGTATCCCGGGCCGCCGTGGACATAGGTCCAGAGCGTGTCGCCGACAGAGTCGGTCTTGACTGCCCAGGCGTCACCGACCGTGGGGGCACCAATGTCCCCAGCCAGGACATATCCGCGGTCCATGGTCACACAAAGCCCGCAGTAGTTGCCGAGACCTGCACCGCGGTTTGTGGGTGAGTGGTACAGCCTCCTCCACTCAAGGTTGCCCAGCGAGTCGGTCTTGAGCAGGCAGAGGACCGTCTGGTGGGCCGAGTCACAGGTTTGGAAGGTCAGAGCGTAGCCGTCGTCGCGCGTCTGTACGACTGTGTGGACGTAGTTGTTGAAGCCATCCCCGTAGGCGCGCTCAAAGGTGATGGTTGCCGGCGCGGCACTGAGGAGGGTGAGCAACATCACGACGATTCTCATCCGGCGATTCATGACAAGACCGCCTTTCGCGCAACTCTGCGCGCTTGCCGAAGCCCGGGCCCGAAGCGGAAGGCAGGCAGCGCCAGTTCCCCGCCTTCCGCTCCCAGGTCCAGCATCGTTCTGTCGAACTACCTACTTCACGACCATGACCTTGCCGGTCAGGACGCCAGACGCGCCCGGGACTGCGTAGAGATAAACGCCGCTCGGCACTCCCGTATGCGGCCAGACGAGCTCAGCCCGGCCTGCCTTCGCATTCGCACCGATTGTGGCTACCAGCGCGCCAGCGCTGTTGAGTATCTTCACGCGCACTCGCCCGGACTGGCCGGTCACTATGAAATGGCTCTGGTTGGGACCGGCCAGGACTTGGACCCGAGTCGCGGCCTGCACTACCGTGCCGCTGCTCTGCGTCCCGGATGCTCCGTTGTCCCGTAAGCGCCAGAACTTGAGGTTCAGATCGCCCGGCGTGCCGAATTCGGCGTAAACGAAGCCTCCTACAACGGAGCTTCCTACGTGGGCAATCGCGGCGCCGCCGCCCACGGGCTGGTCCGGCGGAGTGGACGTCCGCTGCACACACCAGCCTGGGTACAGTCGCCAAGGGTAGAAGAAATCGCATCGGGGGTCGTCGGGGGGGGGGGGGGGGGGCGGCCCCACAC
>CAIVTL010000562.1 GCA_903908785.1 Caldifarciminota bacterium
GCGAATAGCCTGTGTATGTACGCTTTGACGGCGAGCATGATGACCTCAGGCAATTCCCGTTGGAGCTGTTCCTGTTTCTTCTTCATGCCCGAAATGCCTTCGGCGATCATTCTCACGCTGACCAACGTCTCCTCATAAGCCAGGGCACCACGTTGGCATTCTTCGATGTCGGTCTTCGACGGTTCACCCATGCTTTCTCCTCACTGCACCGCTGTATTTGAGCTGCCCGGCTCCCGACCCGCCTCCGCGAGTCCTGCCGGCCCAATCAGGCAGCACCGCCATTTCTATTAGTCTCATTACGGCAGCGTTATGACTAGAAAGCGCCATTTATCCAGTGGAATCTTTCAGACGACGCAGTTTCTATCTATGTTCCGTTGTAACGGCTACTTACGAGGCGAGGGACGGCGACCGAATAGGCCCGTTTGCGCTACAGACCACATTTCTTGACATCGCCGGGTCGACGCCTATCCTTCTGACATGATGGACAAGCATCTGAATCTCTTCTACAGCTACGGCGCGAAGGATCAGCAAGGCAACGTCAAGGATGCGCTCAATGAGGATAACCTCACGCGGGCGTTCATACAAACGGTCAGATTGCTGTCCAAGGAACACCGCAGGGTATTCCTCGGTGCCCTCTTCAGTCGCGCTCAGCATCTAATGTACCTTGACGAGACGCACGATGGAAACGAACCCACGAGTATACCACCCATTGACTTCTCAAAGGCAGACGTCGCCCTGCAGGACAGAATACCGAGCAAGTACAACCCGAAGTACACGAGCTACGGTGATGACTCCCGCAAACGTGTGGTTACCATATCGAGCGGGCATAGACCGAAGAGGCAAGGCGGGGAGAAGCCGAAGGATTCTCGTCCTGACGCCTGGATATTCGATAGGGAAGGGTCTTCATTCTGCATGCTGCTGGAGTGCAAGTACGGTGACAATCCAGTCGAGGAGTACCAAATACGCAGACACGGCGCCGAGTGGTTTGACAAGAGAGTCTGGAAGATGGAGAAGGAGTGCGATTGGGACACGCACATCGTGCCAGACTTGCTTGATTTGACCTGGTACAACGTGTTGGAAGCAATCGAGGCGACCAAGAAGGAGCTTGAAGAGGAAAGCTGTGTCTCCCCCGAAGCCAGCGGCCGCAACGATATCGAGAAAACTATACTAGATGAACTGGCCGAGTATGTCGGTTACTATGACTACCATCTATTCCTAGGATTCGGTCTAGACAAGCCCTGGCCTGTGCCAACCCTCGCGCCATTAGACGGCAAGGAGCCCAAAGCAATGACAGACAATCCGGCTACCGTGAACTTCCTGTACGCCTTCAAGAGACTCCAGATGTTCTACGACAGTCTCGACCTTCTGTGTCGCCGCAAGATCCCAGAGCGACTTAAGACGAAACTGATGGAACTGGGGTGCGGGGTAGTAGAGGAAGTAGACAAGAACGGAAAACCCAGCAAGGCGAGCAAGCTGCACTGGTCCAGCGACGTCGGCCACAATAGCGTGTACTTGCCCGATCCGGTCTTTGTCCGCCTGAAGTGCGATAACAGACATATCCTGCTCGCAGCATTGTTGTCACCCGATCGGGCTCCCAAAGAGGGACCGACGCTGATGATCGCCCTGCTTGATTCGAGGCATCGAGGGGACCCCAAGCTTGCGGAGCTCACGGACAGTATCGCCGAGAGGAACCTGAAGAAAGGGGAGCAAGACAGCGATAGTCGCGACTGCTTCTTCGTTCAGCTCGATGAGTTCGGCGCAGACAGAATCGGCAGTGATGGCCACAGGCTGAATGAGGTGATTGACACGAGAATCGCCCAACCCCTGTACAGTCTTCTGAAGAACGCCGATGCGAATCCCTAACCTTGCCGAAGGAAGATGCGTGACCAAACTTGAGACTGTGACCGACGCGGCCAGGGAAGTACTGAAGGTGCTCGGCGAAGGCTACGCGGAAGGGGTGTACGAGGAAGCGCTTGCGCACGAACTGCGTCTGCGGCAGATTGCCTACGACCGCCAGCGCAACTTCGAGATACTCTACAAGGGTTACCGCGCAGGCGAGGGACGGATTGACTTCATCATCAACCCCCTCCGGGCCAACCAGGGAGGCAAGGAATTGGTCCTCGAACTCAAGAAGTTGGCGAAGATCGGCCCGGACCAGAAGCGCCAGGCCCAGGTCTACATGCTGTCTCTAGACATCGACGAAGGCGCGGTGATGAACTTTGCGTCTGAGGTTGAAGTTGTCGAGGTCACGAAGCCAGCCAAAGTCCGCGACCTCACCGTGGCCACACCTAAGTGCGTTGAGGGCGTACCCGCGCCCGGCCTTCTTGAAGACGGCGCCAAAGAGGCGTACCACTACCTTGGGCAGGAGTTCATCTACTGCGACAATGCGAAGAAGATCTTTGCCGCGGCCCTCGGCGTCGAGTTGCGCCTGTGCGGCTGCGAGTTCACGGGACTCAACCGCGAGGTGCTCTACAAAGGCCAGCGCGTAGACGAGCACAGCTTCGAATTCTGCTTCGCGGACGGCAGCGTCGCCGACACGGCGTTCTACGACAACGACAAGAAGCTTCAGGAACTCTGCGACGATCTCAGGCGCTACAAAAAGGCTGCCGGCCTCAAGGCTGCCCGTCTCGTCGCCTTCCCGAAGAAGGACAAGGACGAGGTCAAGGTCGTCAGCGTATAGCCGCCAAGTTGGAATCGTGCGCGCCTACATTGACATCGAAACGACGGGCTTAGACCCGGCTGCGGCCGAGTTGACGGTGGTGGGAATCCACCTTGAGCAGGACGGACAGGAGAGGATGGTTCAGTTGTACGAGGGCACGCTCACCAAAGAC
>CAIVTL010000563.1 GCA_903908785.1 Caldifarciminota bacterium
CTTTGTGTCTTTGTGTCTTGGTGGTGAACTCCTATCTCGGTTCCTGTGCCCTGCGCGCACCTTGACTACTGCCATGCCGGACGGATAGACTTGACGCACCGATGGACACGGAAGTTGCACAAGCCGAATTGACACCGACGGGTCGAGCCGCCGGCCCCGGACAGCGGTGGCCGGTTGTGGCCATCGGCTCGCTCGCACTCCTGAACGGGCTGGTGAGTGTCGGCCAGGCTTTGCTGACCCGCGTCAGCAGCAATCCCCGCCTCTTTACGCTCCCCCTGCCCTATGGCCTGTATCACTGGAGCGGGCTGCTGGCGCTGCTGTTCGGATTCGTCCTCCTGTACCTGTCGTTCCACCTGTTCCAGCGACGTCGCGCCGCTTGGTGGTTGAGCACGTGCGGGCTGGCGCTGGCAATCCTCGCCCACACCGGCCACGGCCATCGCCTCTCGCTCGTCGCAATACCGGTTGCTACGCTCGTGATGCTCATGGTCTTTCGCCGCCGGTTCACCGTCCGCAGCGAACCGCGCAGCATCGCGCGCGGGCTCATTTTCATGGCCGCGAGCCTGCTGTTCGCGCTACTGTACGGAACGCTCGGGTTCTACCTGCTCGACAAGCGCGACTTCGGAATCGACTTCCTGCTTGACGAATCGCTGGTTCGGACGCTGCGCCAATACCTGCTTATCGGCAACGCCGACCTTGTCGCTCACACCAAACAGGCGCTCTGGTTCCTCGATTCGCTCGGCGTCATCGGCACCGCCGCCCTCGCCTTCGCTGTCTACAGCCTGTTCCGGCCGCTGGCTTTCCGGCTGCGCACGCTGCCTCACGAACGGGCGCGGGCCGCCGAACTGCTCGACCGGTACGGCCGCACGCCGGAGCACTACTTTGCCCTCTGGCCGGACAAGTCGTTCTTCATGAGCCCCGCGTCCGACGGCTTCATCAGCTACCGGGTAGCAGGTGGTGTTGCCGTCAGCCTGAGCGACCCGGTTGCACCGGAAGCCGCGGTTCCGGGTCTTCTCCGGCAGTTTCTTGCCTACTGCTCGGACAACGGCTGGGCCGTCGCGCTGCTGTACACCCAGCCGGACTGGCTGCCGGTCTACGAGCAGGCCGGCCTGCGCGCACTCAAGATCGGCAGCGAGGCAGTCGTCAACCTCGAACGGTTCTGTACCGAAACCAACCAGGGCAAGCAGTTCCGCCGGAACAAACGGCGGCTGGTCGATGACGGGTTCTCCATCAGCCGTCACGCGCCGCCGCACCCCGCAGAACTGGTCCAGGAACTCGAGGCGATCTCACTTGAGTGGCTCAACCTCCCCGGCCGGCGCGAACGCTCTTTCGCACTCGGCAGTTTCTCGCGTGACTACGCGGAGCGCTCAAGCTTCTTCGTCGTCCGCAACCGGGCAGGAAGAATCGCCGCATTCGTCAACGAGACGCCGGCCTATCGGGCCGGAATGGCGACGATTGACATGATGCGCCATCGGGCCGACGTGCCGCACGGTATCATGGACTTCCTGTTTGACAACCTGCTCTGCACGCTGCGCGAGCAGGGCCTGCGCCAGTTCGACCTCGGCCTCGCGCCGCTCGCGGGCGTCGGCGAGCAGCCCGGTTCCACCACCGAGGAACGGGTAGTCCGCCAACTCTTCGACCTGCTCGGCCGGTTCTTCCCGATGGCCGGGCTGCGGGCCTATAAGGCCAAGTTCGACCCGGACTGGGAAGACCGATTTCTCATCTACCAGGGCGGGCCGGCCGGCCTGGTCCGGACCGCTATCGCCCTGTCGCGGATACTGGCCTGATGGACGCCCCGGCCGCCGACCGCAGACGCCGCAGGAACGCCGCGCTGCAGGTCGCGGTCCTCATCGTCCTGCTCGGCGTGCTGGTCGCGGCGGTTGCTGCCGACTGGGCCAATGCCCGGCGCGTCCTGCGTGCGGCCGATTGGCGTCTGCTCGCGCCCGCTCTCGTCGTGACCGCGTTCTCCTACCTTTGCTCAAGCGCCGCCTACGCCCAGGCCTTCCGTGCCTTCGGGGTCGCAAGCCGGACCCCGCGGCTTCTCCTCGCCGGGTTCGTGTCCATGGCGGTCAACAACCTGATTACGCTCGGCAACGTAGTCGGCTACTCGGTGGGCGCGATTCTCCTCCGCGACCGCGACACCGGGCTGCGCGACATCGCCGCCGCGTCCGCGTTCAACTCTTACCTGTACTTCGCGGTCGGCACTACCTGCCTGCCGCTCAGCCTGCTCTACGTCATCGCGGGCCGGCGATTGCCGCCGCGGGCCGAGGCCGGTCTCGTACTCGTCGTCGCGCTCGGCTGCACGCTCGCGGTCATCGTCAACCTCGCGGTCTTCCTGCCCCGGGTCCGGTCCGCCCTGCTCGGATTTCTCGGCCGCGTGTTTCGCCGCCTGACGCGGCGCCATGTCGAAAGCGGGCTTGCGGCGTTCGATGGCAGCCTCACCCGCGGCCTGGCATTGCTTCGCACGCGGCCCGTGCGACTCGTCGGTCTGCTGGCGGCTATTATCGGTGACTGGCTCTTCTGCACTGCCGCGGTCTGGTTCTGCTTCGCGGCGCTGGGTATCCGGCTCCATCCCGGCGTCCTGCTGAGCGGATTCTTCATCGGGATTGCCGCCGGAGCACTCTCGATGCTGCCCGGCGGCGTGGGCGTACAGGACGGCTCGATGGCGGGCGTCTACGCGTTACTGGGGGTTCCGTTCGGCCCGGCTCTGCTGGCGGCGGTGCTCTTCCGAGTCACGTACTACCTGATGCCATTTGCGTTCGGGCTGGCCGTCTACGGACGGCTGCTGCGGACGACTGCTCCCTTGTCCGGACCCGGGCCCGGTCCGACTGCCTGAGTCTGAACCCTGCCCTCGCGCCCGGCGCCGTGATTTCGCGGGTACGGAATGCCCTCGGCCCCGCTTCTTCCGGACTACTGTCGGCCGGTTCTACTTGCTGACTGCGCGGTCGGAATCGGCCATGTCCTCAAAGAAGCGGTGCCCGAGCTGCAGGTAGCTGTCAATGATGTGCTTGAACCAGAAGTCATAGAACCGCGTCCGCTCGGGTGAGTCGCCGGCCGCAGGCAGAGCGAACCGGTCGGTCCAGCCCTTGAATCCCACGTTGAACCCGGCGCCGTCCGGCTGTACCAGCAGCTCAAACGCCAGAGTCTGTCTTGCGGCATTCTTGTGAAAGCCATCCTGGTTGTCGATCAGCTCCATGCTGACGGTAAAATGCCAAAGACCGTCATTGCCGTACACGACCGCGCCTTTGGCGTCGTGCGCCGCGGCCGCGGTCGCCTGGCGCGCGTTGGTCTGGAAGTGGATATGGTAAGGCGGACACTCCAGATATCGCTCCATGCCCTCTATCAGACCGAGGGCAAGCACCGCGCTCGCGTCGCGGTGGGCAAAGAAGCTCTTTCGCGCGTCAACGTAAGCCTGGCGGATTTCATCGAACTTGGACATAACGGACCTCCGGAGTTAGCGGTCGCGAATCAGCGGCGGCGCCGAGAGCGATCCATGTGACTATCTGCTGCCTTGTTGGTAGAGGTTACCAGCCAGCGCACCGAAGTCAATGGCAGCGCGAGACCTTGAAACCGACATAGGAGCCACGAAAGCACTGTCGTACAAGCTCGAAACTCGAAGGCCGAATGACGATTGAAACTCGAAGGGCTAAAGGCTCTGATTTCGAACTTGAATCGGGCTTCGAGCTTCGGACTTCGGGTTTGGTGCGTGGCTTCGTGGCTTTCAATATCGGGCTTGGGGCGACGTTGTGCTCCGAATCGAGATTCGATTGCTCCCTTCGCTGTACCTCACATCGTATCTCGCGCCGTGTCGGTCAGTGTATCCTGACCTGTATCTCGACCTGCGTCCTCGCCTGAATCTCAACCTCAACCTTAACCTCAACCTTGTCCTCTATCCGGCGCCGAACCGCACGTTGTTCCTGAACTTGTTCCGCAGGTTGTTCC
>CAIVTL010000564.1 GCA_903908785.1 Caldifarciminota bacterium
ATCCGGCGCGGTGCGGCCAAGGATGATGTTGTTGCGGATGGTGTCGGAGAACAGGCCGGCTTCCTGGGGCGCATAGCCGAAGAGCGAACGAAGCGACTCTGTTTCGAACTCGGGCTGCGGGACGCCGTCCACTGTAATCGTGCCGCTGGTCGGCTCAGCCGCCCGGACGAGCAGGCGCATGATGGTGCTCTTGCCCGAGCCGACGGTGCCGGCGATGCCGATGCGGGCGCCGGGCGTGAGGACGATGTCGATGTCCTGCAGCGCGGGAGTACAAGGCTTGGGCTGTGCCGCCGGTTGCGGAGGATCGGCAGGCGGCAGTGCGGCGTCTTTGCTGCCGCCGGATTCCGGCCCGGCCACCGGAGCATAGCTGAACCCGACCCGCGACATGCGCACCTCGCGGAAGTCCCGGGCCGGTCGGGTGCCGGCGTTGACCTTGACGTCGGGCGTGAACTCGGCCAGCTCGCGGACTCGCCGTTCTTCCACCCCGGTCTGCCAAATCCACGTAATCATGTCGGCGATGCCCATCATCGGCCAGACCAGCATGTCCACATAGGCGTTGAACGCCACGAACTCACCGATGGTGAGTTTGCCCCGGATCACGAACACCCCGCCGAGCACCAGCACGGCCAGCGAACCGAGGCCGGCGACCGTGCCGTAGGTCGAGTTGAAGGCGGCCCGCAAGCTGGCGCCGCGCACCGCCGAGCGGATGCGTTCATTGAGGATCTTGCGCAGGCGCGCGGCGTTGCGCTCTTCCATGGTGTAGGCCTTGACCAACCGGATACCTGAGAACGAGGATTCGAGGAAGCTGTTGGTCTCGGACATCTTCTCGCGCCATTCCCGCCACCACTTGTCCACGCTGGGCCCGATCCGGAGGTAGACAAAGAAGCTGGCAATGGTCGGTACCAGGGTGACTACGGTCAGCAGCCAGTTCATCCGGATGAGGATGACGAGTGCGAAGGTCAACGTCAGGACCGAGGTCATGGGCCAGAAGATGCCGAATGCCGTGAACTGGGCGACGTCGGTCAAGTCCTGGTCGAGCCGTTCCTGGACATCGCCGGACGGGTAGCGGTTGGTGAAAGTGAACCCCTGGTCCAGTACCGAGCGGAAGACCAGGTTACGCGTCCGCACCATGAAACGCGCGGCCGATATCATGTAGGCGAGCGGGCGGAAGTCCTCGGACAGCGCGCCGACGACCCGGGCCCCGACCAGCAGCAACACGAGATTCCAGAGCGTGCTGATGACGAAGTGCGCCGGGTCGGTGAGCCCGTGCTGGATCGCGTCAATGATGTAGCCGATGATGCGGGGATAGGCAATCGAAATGGCGCAGTAGAAAAGCGTCAGCGCGACCAGGCCCATGAACTGTTTCCAGTCCTGGCGCCAGAAGCGGAGCACGAGCTTCATGTCGAACAGAGTAATCGCCCGGGGCTTCGGGTTCGCCTTACCCGGCATGCGAAGATTCCCTCTCACCGCAACTCTGAATCCGATGTTGGAACCACGAAAGCACGGGAAAAGCCCGAAGCCCGAAGCACGAATGACGATTCAAGTCCGAATTCCCCAATTCGTCAATTGCCTGCATTCGGTCTTGATTCGGATTTCGAGCTTCGATCCTTCGGGCTTGACTCGGGCTTCGAGCTTCGCACTTCGTCATTTGTGCTTGAGCCTTCACGCTTGCTCCTGGGCGAGGTACTGCAGCTTGTACAACCGGCTGTAGTAGCCGTCCTGCGCGACCAGCTCGTCGTGGGTTCCCTGCTGGACGATGCGCCCGGCATGGACGACGACGATGCGGTCGACCATGCGAATGGTCGCCAGGCGATGGGCGATGATAATTGCGGTCCGGCCTTTGAGCAGTTCCTCGAGGCCCTGCTGGATGAGATGCTCGGTGTGCGGGTCGACCGATGACGTGGCCTCGTCGAGAATCAGGATTTCGGGGTCGAGCACCAGCGCCCGGGTGAAGGCCAGCAACTGCCGCTCGCCCAGCGAGAGGTTGACGCCGCGCTCGATCACGCTGGTAGCGTAGCCCTGCGGGAGCTGGAGGATTCGCTCGTGCATGCGCGCCCGCCGGGCGGCGTCGTGCACCCGCGTCTCGCTGACCGTCTCATCGAACAGGCGCAGGTTGTCGAGCACGGTTCCCGGGAACAGGATGACATCCTGGGGCACGAACCCGATGAGCCGGCGCAGGGACTGGTTCCGAATCCGGGGCAACTCGGCGTCGTCGAGCAGAATCCGGCCGGACTTGGGTTCGTAGAACTTGAGCGCCAGGCTGGCGAGGGAGGTCTTGCCGCCGCCGGTCTCGCCGACCAGCGCGACCTTCTCGCACCGGCGGACCTCCAGGTTGATGTCCTGGAGCACGGTCCCCCGTCCTTCGTAGGCGAGTTCGACCGCATCGAACCGCAGCGCGCGCCGGAAGCTGCCGGCCGCGAACGGCAGTTCGCCGTCCGGCTCGGGCGCGGTATCGAGAATCCCGAGCATGCGCTCGGCCGAGGCGAAGGCGCGCTGCATGACGTGGATCTGTTCGGATACGGCGCGGATGGGGACGAAGAAGCGCGTGATATAGCTATAGAACAGGAACAGGCCGCCCACGGTTAACTGCCCCTTCAGGGCAAACAGGCCGCCGACACCGAGGGTCAGGGCAACCCCGGCCATCTCGCCGAAGTCCCACACCAGCCATATCCAGGTCCAGATGAACAGCTCCTGCCTGCGCACGTCGTAGAGCCGGCGGCCCTTCTCGTCCATCCGGGAGGCGAAGTAGTCCTGGCGGTTGAAGGCCTGCACGACCGGCAGGCTGCGCATCGTCTCGGTGATGAAGTTGTTTATCTCCGCCACGATGCGGCGCATCTGCAGGTAGAGCGGCCGCGACCGCTTCTGCAGCAGGTAGAAACCGACCATCGTAACCGGAAAGAGCCCGGCAATCACAAGGAACAGCCGCCAGTTGACGAGGAGCATCACGACCGACATGCCGATGAGCATGACGAGGTTGCGGGCGAGGGTGACCGCGGTGGACGAGAACATCTCCTGCAGCGCCGACGAGTCGCTCTCGACCCGGCTGATGAGCCTGCCGACCGGGTTGCGGTCGAAGAAACTCGCGGGCAGGCGCACGATGTGGCCAAAAAGCGTATGCTTCAGGTCGGCAATCGCGTTCTCGCCGATGATGGCCAGCAGGACCTGTTGGAAGTAACCGGCCGCGCCGATGGCGAGCTGCAGAACCAGGTAGACCAGGCCGACGGCCAGCAGGCCCCTCGCGTCCCGGTTCGGGATGTTGACGTCGATCGCGTGCTTGACCAGCAGCGGGGC
>CAIVTL010000565.1 GCA_903908785.1 Caldifarciminota bacterium
CGGATAGCCGTAGTTAGACATGGCATTGAGCAGGGGGTCGGACGCGTCGAACTTCGGCAGGCCCTGCAGCATCAGGCCGCATCCGAAGCGCGGGCTGAGCTTCGCGAACGAAATCTCCAGGGACCGGTGCGCTTCGAGTTTCGGCTTGGCCGGCATCTAGTTCCTGGCGCCGCGGCGGAGCGCGGCGCTGAACCGCCTGAGTTCGGGATGGTCGTTCGCCATCCGGGCGGCGAACGGTTCGACGGCGGCGCGCGACAAAACGTAGTCAATGTTGCCGATGATTGCCTGGCCGGCGAACGCCTGCCGAAGCAGTTGCCGGGGGCTGACGAATCGCTCGTATGCCTCGGCGCTGGTGAAGGGCTTGCCGGTGTCAGGGTCGACTAACGCCGCGACCAGCAGACCGGGAAGAGTCCCGAGCCGCAGGAGCAGGCCGGGTGGTGTCGGCGGCTGGGGCGGCAGGGCTTGTATCGATTTGACATTGCCCGGGCCAAGCATGCGCTCGACGTCCGGTTCCGGTAGAAATCCGAGCCGCAGCGCGACCAGGCCGATGCCAAGGTTGTGGAGGGTGATAAGCGGGGTTCTGGGGTTCTGGGGTTCAGGGGTTCGGGGGTCGTGGCGGCTGGCTTCGGAGTCGACCTGCATCAGCTTGCGAATCGCGAACCAGTGACGCCGGCCCGAAGCCAGCAGTTCGCGAAAGGTGAGGCGGACCAGAAGCGTGGTCAGGCTCCTTTGCCGGAACTCGGACCGGATGAAAATATCCCACAAGGTCTCGGTGCCGGTCTCCGGGTCGCGGTCGAAGTGGCAATGGGCCACCGGGGGCGAGGCGAGAGGCGAGACTTCGTAGAAGGCGAAGTCGGCTTTGATGTCCGATACACTACGTTCGATACGCAGGGCGGTGCCGGCGAGCGGGCCGGACTCGATTGCCAGTCGCTCACCAGAAAGGGTGTACCGTGGGCCGAATGGGACCGGTTCGTGGATTGACGATTGACGATTGACGATTGACGATTTCATGCGGGCGAGGATGCGGGTGAGGAGCGCTGGCATAAGCTATGCTCCCCGTACCCGGCGGC
The DNA here is from genome assembly GCA_903908785.1 of Caldifarciminota bacterium. GTDB lineage: Bacteria > Hydrothermota > Tepidihabitantia > Tepidihabitantales > Tepidihabitantaceae > UBA2258. Next base: position 1,071 of record CAIVTL010000565.1, read on the forward strand.
GGAAGACTTTGGCCTCGAATTCGTCGGTGGCGAGGTGGTTGACGAACTGGTCGAGTCCGTCGCGGCGGAGCCAGTAGTTGCCGTTGCCGATGACGATGAGCCCGCGGCGTACCCAGTCGAAGATGACCGATTCGTCTTTGGTGAGTTTGACATATGTGCGGAAGTCATCGACCGGCTTGAGGGTGTCGGCGTCAAGCACGAAGGCGATGAGGACCAGCGGGAATGTGCGGATGACGATTTTGAAGCTGGGGGGGAAGTCGCCTTTGGGCGGGAGGATTTCGAGGCCGGTGATGTTGTCGGGTCTGAGAATCTTGTTGACGTCGAATTCGGGGGTGAACCCGAGCCGGTTGCCGATGACGCCGATGCCGACGTTCTGGAGTTCGATGTTCTTGTCGCCGGGCTTCATGAGGCGCATCATGCGAATCTTGAAGAAGGCGGTTTCCTGAATTGACAGCAGTTCGCGGAAGCCGACGTAGGTCATGATTGAGGCGATGCCCTGACGCCGATACTGCTCTTTGACCGCGATGTCCCAGAGGACGATCCCTTTGCCCGGAGGGTCGCGTTCGATGTAGGTGCGCGCAATCTGTTTATCGTCGACCGAGACGTAGACGTTGGCCTTGGTATCGAAGACTTCGGTCTTCAGTTCCAGTTCGCGGCCGGCCAGTGGTCCGTTCTGCATCCGGATGTGAGCGTAGTCCAGCCATTCGAACGGCGGGCCGACGCGCGCCGGGCTCCAGGTGAACGGCGGTTCCTTGATGAACGCCCGGCGCAGGAGCGCGGCGACCGGCCCGATTATCGGCCATTGAGTGATGCCCACGCGTTACCTCTGAGTTGCGAGTTGCGAGTTACGGGTTACGAGAGGAAAGATACGAGAGGCGAGATACGAGAGGCGAGACGGAGTTACGAGTTGCGAGTTGTGGGCTACGCGTTGCGAGTTACGAGTTGCGAATGAGAAGTTGCGAGTGTTGCTCAAGCGCTACCTCATGAGGTTGGGATTGATGGTGACGGCTTTCTCCAGCGCCTCGACTGCCTTCTGGGTCTGGCCTTTGTCACGGTAGGCGATACCGAGGTTGTGCCAGGCGCCGAAATGCTTGGGGTTAAGCGCGACTGCCTTCTGGTAGCAGTGGATGGCGCCATCGAGGTCGTGTTTCTCGTAGAGGGCGCGGCCCATGTTGTAGTAGGCGGCGACGAACTTCGGCTCAATCCGCAGGGTCTCGCGGTAGTGCTTGACGGCGAGGTCGTACCGCTGTTGTTCCATATGCAGGTTGGCCAGGTTGAAATAGGCCTGGTAGTAATCGGCCCGGTGCTCGATAGCCGCCTCGAACGCGGCGACCGCCTGGACGGGGTTGCCCGTGTGCATGTAGGCGAAACCGAGGTTATGATAGA
>CAIVTL010000566.1 GCA_903908785.1 Caldifarciminota bacterium
AGAAGTACAAAGGACAAAGTCCAAAGGACAAAGCAAAGGGGAAAGGGGAAAGTGGAAATGGCAAAGTCCGGACTTGGGACTTTCCACTTTCCGCTTTGCCTAGTCCTTTGTCCTTACTACTTCGTACTTTCGCCGGCAGGCGGTCAGCGCGTCCCGAACCATGAGAACCGGCCGGCACGGGTGAAGCCCATGCTTGCGGTCAGGCGGATTGACGCCGAGTTCCCGGTGACGATGTACATGAATGGCTGAACGCCGATGTTCAGCAGTCGCCGGGCCAAGGCGGTTGTGAGCGTCCGCGCCATGCCCTGGCCGCGGTACGCCTCGACCACGTGCAGGAAACCCATCGAGCCGTCGTCGTGCGTCAGCCCCCACGCTACCGGTTCTCCTTTGCGACGGATGCAGTAACCCGGCCCGTTCTCGATGCGGCGGAGTATCTGGTCCGCGCTCCGGCCGTATGGCCAGCTCCGGGCAATCATCGGCGCATCGCCCGGTAGCAGCCTGCTCACGTGATGAGTCCGGTCGATGACAAGACGACCGCGTTTTAGCACATAGAGATAACAGTGGTTGTACCACAGGCGGCGGCCGGCATCAGGGCCGCGCCAGTTCTTCCTTATCGCGCGGCAGAAGCGGGTCGGCGTCGCGCTGAATGCCAAGCGCATGTTGCGCGGCACCTCGGCGAGCACGCGGCTCGCGGCCGGCCCGGAATCGGCATAGAGTGTGAAACGGCGCGTGCGACAGAGCACGGCGTGCGGGTCGCGGACATCGTCAACGCGAACCCAACGCAGCCGGGAGCCGAACGTGTCATCGACTAGGTCGGCGATGGAATTGGTGCCCGGTAGGTTCTTCGCGAGGAAAGGCCGGAGCAACGCGACGTCACGGCATAGCGGCATCGCGTAGAGAATACGGTGCGATTCGCCGTGGTCAAGAGGCCGTCGTCGGGGCTGCGAGTCGCAACCGCGTCCTGTCTGGCCCGGCGTTCCGGCTACGCCGAGTAGAGGTCGGTGCGGCGGTCGGCGAAGAGGTCGTTGCGGGGCGTTACCTTTTTGTCCAAGGCTTCGGCCGGGTCAATCTCGACGACGAGAGTCGACTCAGAGTCCTGGTCGGCGCGAGCGAGGAGCCTGCCGCCCGGTGCGACAATCTGGCTGCGGCCGTTGAAGGCCAGGGCCTTGTCGCCGAGCGTCTCCGAGCCGGTGCGGTTGGCGAGTATCCAGAAGACCCGGTTCTCAACCGCGCGCGTTATGGTGTTGGCGTGAGCGTATTCGAGCACAAGGTTCGATGGATGGCAGATGATTTGTGCACCGTGCAGGGCAAGGGAGCGGGCAGCTTCCGGGAAGAAGTGGTCGAAGCAGACGAGCAGGCCCACTTTCGTGGAATGACTAATGACCAAGTCAGAATGACAAATGACCGGAGGGAGGTCTGGGGACGGACCAATGACGAAGTCCGAATGACGATTGTCGGACGGGATTTCAAAGACGGGGAAGGGGGAGTCGCCTCGGTCGAAGAGGTCTTTCTCATCAAGGAAGAGGTGAGCTTTGTGGTAGGTATGGAACTGGCCTTGTGGGGTGACGAGCACCGCAGAGTTGAAGATGCCCTGACCGTCCAGTTCGGGCATGCCCCAGACGATGGCGGCGTTCGTTGCGCGGCTGAGCGCGGCCATGGCTTCGCAGGTGGGGCCGACCGGCACCGGTTCGGCGAGCTCGGCAAGTTCGGAGCGCGAGGCGAAGAGATACCCGGTCGTACACAGTTCCGGCAGGACGATGAGGTCGGCCTGAACCTTGGACAGCGCTGCGGCGATATGGTCGAGGTTGGCCCGCACCGCTCCGGGTTGCGGCGCGAATTGGTGTAGGCCGATACGCATAGGCTCAGACAATTCAGAATCCAGAGTCCAGAGTCCAGAATCCAGAATTACCGGAATCCGGCGTTCTGAATTCTGGTTTCTGCATTCTGGTTTCTGAATTCATCCTAGGTCCTTGGTTTGAACCCTTCGCCGAGGACTTCATACACGTCGGTGATGATGATGAAGGCGTGCGGGTCAACTTCGCGGACGATTTCGCGGGCCCGCGGGACTTCGCGCTTGGCCATTACCGAGAAAACCATGTCTTTCCGTTCCTTGCTGTAAGCGCCGGTTGCGTTCAGCACCGTTGCGCCGCGGTTCATCGTGCCGGTAATCGCGCGGGCGATTGCATCGGCGGAATCGGAGATGATGAACAGCGCGCGGGTGTAGCTCAGGCCTTCCAGCACGAGATCAATCGCCCGGGTCTGGAGGTAGAGGTTGAGATAGCCGTACAGCGCCAGCTCGAACTGGCCGAAGCAGATGCCGGCGGCAGTGATGACAATGAAGTCTACCACCAGTATCGCGGTGCCGGTCGAGAGGTTGGTGTACCGGTTGAGCACCTGGCCCACGATGTCCGAGCCGCCGGTCGAGCCGCCGCCGCGGAAGACGAGCCCGAGCCCGGCCCCGAGCATGATGCCGCCGAAGATGCAGGCCAGAATTTTGTTGTCGGTTGCCGGACCCAGATGGAGGACGTAGGTGAACCCGTCAATCAGCAGGGACGAAATCGCGACGCCGAGTATGGATTTGACCCCGTAGTTCCGGCCAATCACCTTGACGCCGAGGACGAACAGCGGGATATTGATGACGAGGATGGTGAGTCCGACCGGCGTGGAGAAGAAGTAATTGAGAATCATCGCCACGCCGCCGGCACCGCCGGGCACGATGTGATGGGGTATCAGGAACAGGTTGTAAGCCAGGGCCGTGACGGCCGAGCCGATAACGATGTACACGACCTGGCCGAATTCTCGCAGAATCCGACTGTTCATCCAGAGAAGTGTAACCCGAAGTGCAGCGGAGTCAACCAGATGATGCGACTTTCGGCTAACTCATCCGTGGGCAATCAGATAGCCAAGTGTCGCAGGTGCGGTCGAGTGTCGCACCAAGGTTGACAAACCACGCTTTCGTGGCTATAATTAGCCAGTGCAGCAAGGAACAATCCAGACAGCACAGCTGGTTTCTGACCGCTACCAGGTGCTTTCCTTTCTCGGTGGTGGGGAAGTCACCGAAACATATAAGGTTAAGGACATTGTCGGTAACCGGGTCCTTGCGCTCAAGGTTCTAACAGAGGATGCCCCGAAAGAGGCTGGGTTACGATTCAGCCGCGAGTTCTACTACCTCTCACGCTTCACGCACCCCGGCATCATCGCTGCTCTGGACTATGGTTCAACTCCCGAGCACAGGCCGTACTTCACGATGGAATTCTTCGACGGGGTGCCGATCAACATCTTCTTTGCGAACGGTTTCGGCCCGGAACTGATCGGAGTCACCCTCCAGTTGCTGCGGGCGCTGGACAACATCCATGCCCAGGGTCTGATTCACTGCGACCTCAAGCCACAGAACATACTCGTTGCCGAGGGCGACGGAACGCCCCGAGTCAAGTTGCTCGATTTCGGCTTTGCGGAACGGGTGTCGCTGTCGGATGCGACGGTGCCGCGCGGAACACTGGGCTACGTTGCGCCGGAGGTGTTCAAGGGCGTTGACGCCGACGCGCGCGCCGACCTGTACTCGCTCGGCCTCGTGCTCTACGAGGTGATTACCGGCCGCGGGCCGGGCAAGGAGAAGGACCTCCGGGCTTGGCTCAAGATGCAGTACTACTCCGAATTCGCAGCGCCCCGGAGCCTTGATGAGAAGATTCCCGAGAGCTTCGAGGCCGTGGTTATGTCGCTGGTTCGGAAGGAGCCGGAGCGGAGACCGCGTTCGGCGGCGGCGGTGATTGAGGAACTATCCGGGCCGGGGGGGCAGGCGGCCGCGGTTCTGGGGCCACGGAAGTACCTGATGGCGCCCGGTTTCGTGGGCCGCAGCGGTGAGCTGGCGAAGCTGAAGGAGATTCTGGACAATGCGGGCCAGGGCCGGGCGGGCGCGGCCTGCATTTCCGGCGAGCGCGGAGTCGGCAAGAGCCGGCTGCTTTCCGAGTACAAGTTCATGGCCCAGCTTGAGGGCGCGACGATTCTCTCGTTCGAGCCGGTCTCGCTCGGTGCCAGGCCCCAGTCGCTGATTGAGACCGCCCTCGGGTACCTGAAGGTCTATGGGACCGGAGACGGGGACGGGGGACGGGGGACGGGGG
>CAIVTL010000567.1 GCA_903908785.1 Caldifarciminota bacterium
GAAGACACTCTTTCCCTACACGACGCTCTTCCGATCTTCCACATTGTCAAGCTCGAACACCCGTGAATGGGTCTCGCCATACATCTGCTTCTTCTCGGGCTTAACTACAATGATGCCCTCTTTATCCTCGACCATGTTGCACAGCCCCGCCTTCAGCAGCGCATCCAGCCCCATCCGCAGCGGCACGTCGCTGAGACGGACGGTGATGACCGACTTCACGTCCTGCGTCGCCAGCAGGTTCAGGTCGAACTGGCTGGAAATCATCCGCAATACATCAACCAAGTCCGCGTCCTTGACGTAGAGCGTCAGCCGCTTGCCGGCAAACGGATCCTTGCGGTCCGGCACCGGGGCCGGCGAGATTGGCCGCGTGCCCAAGTCCACCACCACCAAGCCATTCTCGGTCGTCACCTTGTGTTCGACCAGGTCGCGCAGCCGGATTGTCACCCGGAGCCCGGCGGCCGCCTCGCTCGGGTCGACCGTCACGGCCGTCACCGGGTAGTGCGTCGATTCGATCCGGCCCTGCTTCAACTTCGAGGCCGCGCCCATGATGTCAACCACCAGGGCCGGCGGGTCGGTGGAAAGGAACGAACTGACGTTGGGATTGCCGGTGCAGGCGATGGTTACGCGTACGCCTTCAAGCAGCTTGTCCACCGCGACGTCGGTAACGCTGACCTGCTCCTGCGCCAGCAGCACCGAACATAGACCGACGACTGCAAGGAATGTGATTGCTGTTTTCCTGGTCATGTTGTCACTCCCCCAGCAGCAAGGTGAACGTCCGTCCGCCCTGCTCCAGTGTTACTTTGTCACTCTCGATGTTGACGATCCGTTTGCCGCTGATTTCATCCCCGGTCTGCAGTATCTGGTCGTTGATCAGGGCATACGGCTGGTCGCCGCCGAGCGTGATTGCCTTCAGTTTGAGATTAGCCAGTTCGTTCACCATGACCCAGTCGCGGACGAACGGGTCCGTGCCCCAGGTTTCCGGTAGCATTGTCTTCGGTGTGAGCGCCGCAGTTGTATCCGCGGGCTGCACGGCCGCAATCGGGGCCGCCGGAGCCGGCTGGACCACCTTAGCCTTAGTCTTGGCCTTGGCGCCCGTCGCCGCAGCCGCTGCCGCGTTGACGCCCCTTATCTCCGGCTGTGTCCGGAACACAAAGGTATAGAGCGCCAGCCCCGTCACGGCTATGCCCAAAAGAACAAGAATCCTCTGTCTCAAGATACTCCTTTCTGCATCAGCAAGCCTGCAGACGCCGGATCAAAGTATCGCATCAATCTATCTCCGCTTCGGACTGTAGGAGGAAGGCAGCAGGCTCTCGCCGACCCGCACTGTGCTCCGCCTGCCGAATGCCTCAATTTCGATGCGGTCCTGACCGATTCCGACAATCTTCCGTCCCATCACGACGTCACCGACCTGAGCCTTACGGCCGTCGATGAGGACGTAGCTATGGTCGCCCAGCAGGATAACCGCCTTCAGTACATAGAAACCGACGCCCTGACCGGTCTTGCGCCGACCGCCCCGGGCGCGGGCGCCCTTCAGCATCCGGCGCTTCTCCCGCGCCTGCACTTTGAGCTCTTTCCTGCGGCGGCGCTCCTCGTCACGGATCTTCTTCGCCTGGGCGCGGCGGTCCTCCTTGGAACTCGCCTTCAGCGTACCCGCGACCTTGCCCTTTCGTCCACTCTTCTTGCCGGACTTGGCAGCCTGCGTGACCGAACCCGCCGAAGCGCCATGGCCGGTCGAGTCGCCGACCGCCACCTTCGAACTCTTCGACCCCGCCTTGGCCTTGGGCTTGGGCCGCAGCAGCATGTAGCCGGCAACTATGAACACACCAACCAGCACCAAGACGAGGACAATCCGTCTCACAACTTCCCACCCGTAGCCAGGCTCGACGCGTAGAGATTGACCAGCAGTTTGGCTTCGACTTCCGGACGGATGTCCTCGCGCGCGTTGATCTCGAAGTCGGGCACGCGCACGAAATACGGGAACTTGTCGAGACTCTCGACGTACTGGCCGATGTCAATGTAGCGACCCTGCATGGTAATCAGGAACGGCACGCTGCGCAACGGCGCGGTCGGTGACTCCTGCTGCAGCAGCGAGTCGAGCGACGGCGGGGCGATTTCCAGGAACCGAACCTTGCGTTCGGCCGCCAATTGCGCCAACTGCCGCAGCATCGAAAGCATCTGCGCGCGCGGGACGACCCGGGCGATGAACTGGGCATTCGTCTGCTGCAACTCGGCCACTTGCTCGCGCAACCGGCCGATGCCTTTCACGCGTGCCCGCGTTTCGTCGAGTTGCTTCTGCAACTGGGCGGCCTGGGCCGCGTTTCGCTGCCGAGCCTTCAGTCGCGGCTGGTACAGCGCAAACCATACGAAGATGGCGAGCAGTAGGTAAACCGCCAGCCCGATAATCAGTACTCGTCTCTCAAGTAGTGCCATGGTTCACTCCGTTACGCACTGGATTTCAAACTCCAGGACCGCCTCGCCCTGGAGCGTACTTCGGCTCTTCGACACGAGCTGAACCTGCTGGAACCCGGGGCTGCCTTCCAGGTCAATCATGAACTGGGAGAGGTCGATGTCGAGCAGGAACGGCTCGCTCGACACCACGCCCGTCAGCTTCACGGTTTTCTGGCCGGTCAGCACCAGAGAATTGAGCTGAATGTTCGCCGGTATCATCCTCGTCACCGCTGCGAGCACCGGTACCGAGACAATCTCTTCGCCGACCACCCCGGTCAGGCTCCGCTGCTTCGCTTCCATCTCCTTGATCTGACCCTCGAGCGCGAAGTATTCCTTGTTCGCGTCCTCGGTCGCCTTCAGGTCGCGCTTCAACCGGTTGACCTGCATCACCGAGGCCTGTGACCAGCCGGTCAGGACGATGTAGATGAAAACCAGGAGGCCCACCCATAGCACGCCGCCGGCAATCGCCAGCCGGACGTCCCGGGCGACGAACTTCCCGGTCTTCATTTCACCCGGCAGCAGGTCAACCGACGCGTGGTCGTAGAGCAGACCCAGCGCCGTCACCAGCCGGTATCCAACCTCGTCCTCCGGCGCCGTGGCCTTCTTGTACAACCCGAACTCCTTGAACGGGTCGAACATCTCGGCGGGAACACCCAGATTTGACTGGATGTACTCGCGCAGACCCTTCATCGCCGCCGTGCCGCCGCAGAGCAGTAGCCGGTCAATCTTCGTCTCGCCGAACTCGCGGCGGTAGTAGTCAATCGAACGGTTGACCTCCGCCACGAACCGCTCGAGCGCGGGCCGCTGCAGGGTCGCCAGCCGCTTCACCATGATGCCCGAGGGCAACCGGTCGGCGTCGTCTTCAGAAGGCAGACCGTACTTCCGCTTCAGGTTCTCGGCGTCGTAGGCATCGAGCGCCAGTTGTCCCTCTTCGGTCGTGATGGCGACGGTCATCGCCTCGGTGACGGCGTTGCCGGCCGTGGTAATCGTCCGGGCCAAATCAAGCCGCTCGCCCTTCATGAACACCATGTCCGTGAACTCGGCCCCGATGTCGAGCAGGCAGACGGTCTCGTCCGGCCGCACCTTGCCGAACTTCTTCACCGCCGCCTGCAGCGCGAAGGGGATAACGCTGATGCCGGTCGGCTCGAGGCCGGCCTTGCGCAACGTCGAAATGTGGTCCGATACGATGTCCTTGCGCGCCGCCACGACCATGACGTTGTCCTTGATCGCACCCGCCTCGCGAACCGGGCCCAGGGTCTTGAAGTCAAGGATGGCTTCATCGAGCGTGAACGGCGAGTACTTCTCCAGCCGGAGCAGGATCGCATCCTTCAACTCGCGGCGGTTCATCTTCGGGAACGGGGCCTGGCGCAGACTCACCGACGGCCCGGAGACGAAACTAAACACCTCGCCGGGCTTATAGTCCTTGACCAGTTCGCGCAGGATGGAAGGGACGTCGAACGCCTCGCCGATCTCCTTGAAACCGTAGTCGGTGACGCGGCCGCCTTCCATCTTCACGAACTTCACCGAATTGGAACCGATATCAATACAGAGCGTGCCCTTGCCGCCGCCGCCGAATAGATTGCCGAACGTGCTACCGGTTGCCAATAGTCCTCCTTATGTCAGTAATCACGGTATGGAAGGTATGGGTGGTACTGCTATCTCGGAGCCGTCACTGAATCGAAGACGGAATGTCATGCCACGGATGTCGACCTTCGCCGAATCACCGAGGCTGTCGGTGTGGAAATCCATGAACTGAAAATCAAACTGCTGCGACATATTCGGCGGAACCACGGCTGCGGGAACGACATTCACAGTGTCACCCTGGCACTTGCCCAGCAGTCCGGGCAGAATCGGAAAACCGCCCCCCTCGGTTCCGTTGACCGCGAAGTCCCTCATGTACGCCGAGTCCGGCGACTGTTTGAACACGATCCAATTGACCGTGTCCTCAGTTGTGCCGTCGTTCACCACGTGTATGAGGAAGCCCGCCGTATCGGCAGCACGCGCCGGCGCGCCCACGATCCGCAACTGGTTCCGGAACGACTTGCTGAATCGGAAATCCACAATCGTTTTCGAACGCGGCGACACTGTTACCCAGCGCGTTATCGAATCGCCGCCCACCATCTTGGCGACCATCCGGTGAGTGCCGATCGGCACCGTGTCGTTGGCCGCGATTGAAAATTGGTAGTACCCGCCCGGGTCGGGAGTCTTGAACCGCGAACGGCCCGTGCTGAAGTTCAGGGTGACCGAAATGTTCGCCGCCTTGTCGCCAGGGGGGTTGTCGTCGGCGTCGGTGATGGTGCCGCTGATAGTGTTGGTGTACAGCTCAACCAGCGAATCGGCAACCCGTACCGTCATCGAGTACTTGCCGTTGCCGTCGCTGCGAATCACTCCCGCATCCCGGTCGTACGTGTAGAGGTGGCCCCATCCGTCCAGCAGGTAGCCGGCCGTGTCGCCGCCGACTGTCTGGCGGACGTACGGGCCGCGCCAGTTCGTGTCGCTGGGATTGGGATTGTGAACGAGGTCCCGCAGGTCGTCGGGCAACTTGCCCATGTCGCCGTAGAATCCGAAGTCTACCCGGCGTCCGTCGTAGGTCATGTCCGGGTTGCCCGTAATCGCCTGGGCCAACTGGTCCATTTCCTTGGTCGTCTGGTCGAAAAACGCCCGGTCCCGGGTCGCGTCAATCGTCCTGAGCGCGACCGTGCTCAGAATACCGATGATGAGCAGCACGACCAGCAGTTCCATCAGAGTGAAGCCTTGAGCGCGTCTCATGTCACACATCCTCGTCACGGTTTGTCGTTCCAGTCTAGGTTGAGGCGCAGCCTGACGTCGTGTGCCCCGATGCCCGGGTAGACCGTGACATCCGCCGTCGTCATCGTCGTCTCAACTAGTGGCGGCGGCGGGTAGAAGTCTATGTACAGTACATTGAGCCGGTGCGTCCCCTGGGGAATGACTCCTTCCCAACTGAACGACCCGTCGTCTTTCAACTGTCCCCCGCCCGGGGTCCACGTCAGTGTGTCGACATGTGGCTTGCCCTCAACCGGATACTCGAACTCCACCTTCAATGACCCAAGGATGGTAGCATTGAATGGTGGTGGCATGCCTCGGACGTCAACAATCTGGCCAGCCACGGAGTTCCCGGTCAGGTCGTTCCGGTCGAACGGCAGATAGACCGTTTGCCACCTGGTCTTGTCCGCCAGTCCGCGCCCGCCGAGGCTGCGGACGAACAGGCTCTCGGGGCTGTAGATAATCGTATCGCCCCATCCGTCAATTCTGAACCCGTCGGGCGACTCATTGAACGTCGCACGCAGGTATGGCCCGCGCCAGCGACTGCTCTCCGGCGGAGTTATCGGCGGGGAAACCACAAGCTCCTGCAGGTTGTCGGGCAACCGCCCCATGTCACCGACGAACCCGAAGTCCGCGCGCCGGCCCGCGACAATGTAGTCGCGGTCGCCGACGATGACGGTAGCAAGCTGGTTCAGTTTTCTGAACGTGATTTCTTGCCGGCCCCGCTCGAGAGTCACGTCCCAGGTCTTTACCGCGGCCGTAAGGATAATGCTCAAAATCATCAGCACGACCAGGAGCTCGAGCAGAGTCACTCCGCGTGCCCGACTGTGGATGGTCATGGGCTTCAGAATCTCACCTTGATGTCATCGCTGTCCCGGGCGCCCGGTTGGCCCAGAAACAGCCCGTCGGGCCCCGCGCTCTGAAGACCCAGCGTCTCAGTGCCGTCGACCAGGAACCGGTATGCGTTGCCCCACGAGTCGTAGCGGTAGCCCATGTCGCCGTCCTCGCGGACGTACGGACCATTCCATCCCTTCTTGATGTAGGGGTCCCAGGCCGGCAATGTCTCCTTGCCAATGTAAGGGAGGGCCGCATACATCCCGTCGAACGGATTGGCGGTGACCAGTTCGACCAGGTCACGTGGAAACCGGCCGATATCGTTCTTGAACCCGGTCACAACCATCTCGCCGTTCATCGTTTGGCTGGGATCACCGACAATCGCATCGTGGAGGACCCGCATTTCCTGCATGGTTGCCACGCGACGGGCATTCGTTGTTATCCGACCGACGATTGTCGGGACGAAAAAGGCAAGTAGTATCCCCAGCACCGAGATTACGACGAGTAACTCGATGAGCGTAAACCCGCGGTCGCTGCGTGAAGTGCCGTTCACTGAGGCAATTATAGGAACCCGCCTTGGCGGTGTCAAGGACGAAAACCGTGCCATCCCACCCCCTAGTTGTGCAACAGGAAGACAACCGCGTTGTCGTCCTCGTCAAATGAACGGATTGAGAGCCCGGCCCGACCGATGCCGACGAGGCCGTACCCGACCGGCCAGTCTGCGCCCTCCGGCTGCCAGACGCCGTAGACAATCTCACCGGACGCGTAGCCGTACTGGTCGTTCGGTCCGCCTTCGGCGGTGTTGCTCAGGTCGGTTTCAAGCTCGTAGTCCTCGGGGTTGAACTCGTCCGGGTCCATCTGTCGGTTGGTCCAGGGATTGATGGGCAGAGTGCCCATCTGGTCGTCGATGATTCCGCCGGGGAAAAACGCGCCGTAGCCGTCTTCATAGAAATCATCGGCGTAGTAGCCCTTTTCGGCGTGAAACTCCTCTATCACAACCTGCACGTTGTGAAGGTTCATCTTCATGGCGGCCTCGCGGGCCTGCTGACGCACCGTGGTGAGTCTGGGGAGGGTCAAGCCCATCAGGATACCCAGAATCAGAATTACTACCAACAACTCGACAAGCGTAAAGCCTCTATAGTCGCGCATACATTCTCCTCACACTATGTTATATGGCATTAATGCCTGTTTGTCAAGTTAAGCGGCCGGCTATTCCCGCTGGCTTGGCGGAGTCGTGCTCTGGACAACGCCGTTTTTCAGGACGTACTCCCCGCCGTAAGGCTCGTCGGGGACCCCATCAATGTAACCGGCGCCGACCAGTTCGGACAGGTCCCTTGGCAGCCGGTGCTCGTTCTCCTGAAACCGCTGCACCGCCTTCTGGAGCCGGTCAATCGCCTCCTCGGTGACAAGGTTCTTGAGTTGGCGAACGACAAGCGCTTTGAGGACCCGGTTCTCCGTGCCCCTCAGGATGTCCAGCCACATCTCTCGAGCCGTCCGGAAATCCCCGGCCTTGGCCTTGGCGATCGCGGCCCAGCGGGCGAGAATGAACCAGGCGTTGGGCATCTTCGATGCGATCTCGAAGAACGTGCTCGCCCGGTCGTAGTCGCGCAGTACCATGTAACAGATAAAACCGGCGTCGAACGGAATCTGCCAGTTCATCGGGTTGGCCTTCATGCCGCCGGTCAGGAAGGTCACAGCCTCGCGCGGCTTGCGCGCGTCCCAAGCCAGCGTGATCGCCCCGAAGTGATACGCGCCGATGAACCCGGGGTCGAGGGACGTGAGAATGCCGAACACGTGCCCCAGCCACTCGTATTTCCGGTCGGACATCAGATGATAGCCGTAGTACTGAATGGCCCGGAGCCAGACGAAATCCGCGGCCAACCCCTGGTACTCGATTGAGGCCTCGCGCACGAACCGGCCGGACGGAAAGTAGGCCATCTCGGCAATCGCCTTCTCCCGCATGCGATTCTCGCCGGCCCGGTCCAGCGAGAGCTGCAGCAGGTAGGCGCCCACGAACCCCCAGACAATCAAGACCGCCGGCAGAATGCCGGCAAGCGGCCCCGGAATCCTGGAAGCCAACCGACGGGGCTTGACCTCGGTCAGCACCGGCGCTAGAACTCCTTCCGGCTGAATATCGCCGCCGAAATCAAAAGTAGCGTCGCAGTGTAGACCAGGGCGTACAAGCCGGCAAGCAGCAGCGCATACGGGTCCAGTACCGCGCCGTACACGACCTCCGCCCTGAGGTTGAAATTGGAGAGATTAGGCAGCACGTAGTAGAGAAACTGGCTGACGACCTTGACGACCCCCGACGGGCTCATCGCGGCCAGCAACTTGAGGTCCCGTGTCAGGTGCCCGACGAAGTAGACGGCGAACGTGAATACTGCACCGGTGATGGGTGTGGAGAATGTAGAGAACAGCACGGCGACGGCCGTGAGAATTGCCAGTTGAAAGAAAGTCATCAGGACGGCGAGCAGAAGATAGAACTGAACCCCGATGCCCATGATCAGCATGATGGCGTAGAAGGCGGCGGTCATCACGACCAGGCTGACGGTCAGGACCGCCATCAACCCGAGGTACTTGCCGAGGATGAACTCCCAGCGCCGGACCGGTTTGGCCAGCATTATGTAGATGGTTCGCTTCTCGACTTCCTTGTAGACAATGCGGCCACCCACAAGGATCGAAATCAGCACGCAGAACAACGTGATTGCCGAGAGGCCCAGGTCTTTGATAACCTTGGCCAGATC
>CAIVTL010000568.1 GCA_903908785.1 Caldifarciminota bacterium
CGCATGGGCAGACTCCTGCCCCGCGCCCAACCATCCAACACCGATTGTTCTTCCGCTGATAGTCCGATAGCTGCTGCTGTCCTGCTCATGACCCAGCATACAATACTCGCCACTATAAGTCAATGTATTTAAGACGCACTATACTAGCAGGTAGGAGTCAGCAGTTAGGGGTCGGCGCGGCCTCTGTTCGATTCCCGTCTGCTAACTTACTAACCCCTAGCTCCTAACTGACTAACTTCCTTCTCTTCGGCGAGAAGAGGAGAGCGACGCCAAACACAACGCTCGATGCGATGATGATGACCGCGCCGACCGGCGCGTCGGTCAGCCACGAGACCACGAGACCAACCAGGCAGGACAGGACACCGAAGATTGCCGAGAGCAGATACATCGTTTTCAGCCGGTAGGTCAGCTGAAGGGCTGCGGACGGCGGGTTGACGATTAGGCTGAATATCAGCAGGCCGCCGATGGTGTTGAGGTTGGCGGTTACGGACAGGCCGCAGAGGACCAGCATGGCGAAGAAAACCAGCCGTTCCGGCACGCCGACTGCGCGGGCAATCTCCCGGTTGAACAGCACCGCCTGCGTCTCCTTGTAGAAGAGCGCTAGGAAGAGCAGCACCGCGGCCAGCGCCACGGCCATCAGCAGCAGATCGGAACGCGACACCAGCAGGATGTTGCCCCAGAAGAGGCTGAGCGCAGCGGTGCGCGGGCCGCGCATCAGGCCGATGCCGAGGAATGCAATCCCGAGAACCATAGAAAAGATGATGCCGAGCGAGACGTTGGGCTCGATGTCCGCGCGCTCGGCGACCGGGCCGATGAGCAGCGAGGCGGCGACACAGGCGAGTGCGGCCGAGAGCAGCGGATTGACGCCCGCGAGTAACCCGATGACCGCCCCGGCAAAGGCCGCGTGCGACATCGCCACTCCGACAAAGGGAATGTTCATCAGGATGACCCAGACGCCGACGATACCGCACAGCGCACCGCCGAGCACCGCCGCAGCCAGGGGCCGGCCAAGGACCTGCAGGAATTCAGTCGTCATTGGCGTAGAGCCGGTCAAGCAGTTCGGGCGTGAACGCGGATGCACGCGGGCCGGCATGGAGGACGCGGCCGGAGCGGAGCATTACGACCCGGTTGCAGGCGCCAGGCAGGTCATCGAGCCGGTGCGTCACCATGACGACGGTCAGGCTGAACCGTCGCCAGAGGTCCACAACCAGCGCGAGCAGCTCCCGGACTGACGGCGGGTCGAGGTTGGTCATCGGCTCGTCGAGCAGGAGGATACGCGGCTGCTGGGTCAGGGCCCGGGCCAGCGCGACTTTGCGGGCCTCGCCGCCGGAGACTTGTCCGACCGGGCGGTCGCGCAGGTGCGCGGTGCCGGTCAACTGCATCATTTCCCCGGCAAGCGAATGGTCTTTGGCGTCCGGTCGGCGCAGGAGTCCGACACGGCCGTAGCAGCCGAGCAGTACTGATTCGTAGCACGTAGCCGGCATGCGCCGGTCAATCCGCTCGTGCTGCGCCACGTACCCGATGCAGGGGCGCAGGCGGGCCAGGCCGGCGGGAGTCATCGGTTGGTCAAAGATGCGCAGGGCGCCGGAGTGAATCCGGCCGAGGCCGTTGATAACGGTCAGCAGGGTTGTCTTGCCCGCGCCGTTCGGGCCGATGATTGCCGCGAAGTCGCGTTCGTTGATGTCGAGCGAAACGTCACGCAGCGCCGGGCTTCCTCGGTAACTGACAGTGACGCCGCGGAGTTCGACCGCGCAGTTCACGGCTGCGCACCGACCAGCGATTCCACGTTGGCCGTAAGCGCCTGGAAGTAGCTGCCCTGCAGCGGAAAGTTGGTCAGCGTGACGTGCTCCACCTTGAGCGCCTGAGCAAGCGGCCAGCCCACATCCGGGCCGGATTGAAGGTTGTCAACGATAAGCCCGACGCTCGAGTCGAGCGCAACCCGGGCCAGCCGGGTCAGCTCCTGTGCGGTGAAGTCCTCGGCCCGGCCATAGGTCGCGACCACGCGGAAACCCAGCCACGTCACGAACGGCGCCTGCTGCTCAGCAGTGATGACCGGAGGCAGTGTCTTCCCGGCTAGCATTGTCCGAGCGGCCGCGGCGGCCGAGTCCACACGGACCTGGTAGCGCTCACCGGCCAGCCGGTACGTATCCGCGCGAGCCGAGTCCAGTCCCATCAGCAGGACGGTAATCTCGGCGGCTGCCCGCTTCTGTAAGTCGGGGACCATCCAGTTGCCTTGGGTCGCGAGCGTCACCTTGCGCACGTCGGTCGTCCACATTGCCTTCTCAAGGCGGGGAAACCACCCCTCCCAGCCGTGATTGAGGATGAGCTTTGCCTGGTTGGCCGCGGTGATGTCCGACGGCTTCAGGTCAAACTGGCCCGGGCAGAGTCCGGCGGGCGCAATGGTCGTGACCGCGAACCGGTCGCCGCCGACCGCCTGGATAATCGTGCTGATGAGCGTGGTCGAGGCAACGACGGGAATCCGCTTCGTTTTCGGCTGCGCGCAGCCAAAGATGACGACTCCCAGTAGCAAGTATCGGACGAAGAGCTTCCCTGTCATGTCAGGAACTCCTTCGTTTCAGGCCTGCGGCGGGCGCGTCGTGCCGGTGCGAACGGGCGAGCGGGCAGGTTGCCGGGGTCAAGGTCAACTGGCCCTGACGGACGCCCTTGAGCGCGAGTAGTTGGTCGGCCAGTTTCTGCAGCCGGTCGGCAGTGCCGCGCAGGATGAGGACTTCCAGACAGTCGTGGCGGTCGAGATGGACGTGGGTAGACGAGGTTATCTCAGTGTGATGGTCGTGCTGCACTTCCATCAGCCGGCGCGCGAGGTCGGGCTGGCCGTGGTCATAGACGAATGCCAGCACGCCGACGGCCGGGCTCCGGCCGGACTCAAGCTCGTGGCGGGCAAGCTGCAGCCGAACAAGGTCGCGGATTGCCTTGGAGCGATTCGAGCCGGAGCGGCCGAGCAGAGCGTCGAACCGCTCCAGCAGGTCCGGTTCCATCGAAACGCTGAACCGTACCGCGCCCGCATCTTCGTCGTGGTCCTCAGTGTTACGCATCTCAAAATCGTAACACGCAGCAGCCCAAGGTCAAGCCGCGCGGCCATGATTGACAGCCGGCCCGCGCGGTCATATCCTCAGCCACCAATGAACCCCTTACGGCCCATCGGTCTCATTGTCCTTTTCGTGTTGGCCGCCGCGGCGCACGGCAAGGATGTGACCTGGGACTCGGTTGTCCGCCTGACCACGAACTCCGCGGGCCAGTGCACCGGCTACTCAGGCCAGCACAGCGTGGCCGCAGACGCAGCGGGTAATGTCCACGTGGCGTGGCTGGACCAACGTACCGTGCCTTACAAGGTGTGGTATCGCAGGTACGATGCAGGCACGAGAACGTGGCAGCCGGAGACAATGCTCACCAGTCGCCCGGCCAACTGCTTCCGGCCCGGGATTGCCTGCGACAGCGCGGGCAACGTCAGCGTGGTGTGGCACTTCGAGAGTTGGCAGGGGCCCGGAATCTGGTACAAACGTTTCGATGCGGCGCTGCGGCGATGGAAGGCCGACACGCTAATAGACTCGGCGAGCACGTCGCAGCCCCAGCAGTATCCTTCGGTTTCGTGCGTGCCAGGTTCAGGCGATGTCGAGGTCGTCTGGTACGGGGCCCCGGACACGGGCGGCGTGCCTCAGGTGTTCTTGAAGGAGCGGCATCGGTCGAGCGGCTGGGACTCGGCAATGCAGGTCTCGACCGCGCCGGTCGTTCACGACCAAGTCTCGGTCGCCGCGGGCAAGAACGGTGACGTAGTGGTGGTCTGGTGCGGCACCGACTTCGGCAGCATGCATAATCAGGTCCTCTGTCGCCGCCGGGTCGCCGGAGCGTGGCAGGAAGTGGAGCTTGTTTCAGACATTCCAGGCGACCTGGCGCAGTACTCGCCCGGCGTCGCATTCGACCGTAACGGCGCAGTTCACGTGGTCTGGCACGGCATGTCCGGCTTGAACTTTTACCAGCAGGTATTCCATCGCGAACGGGATGCCGTTGGCTGGAGCAGCATCGACAGCATCAGCGGAGTCCGAGCCTACCAACAGCAGTTCCCGTCAATCGCATGCGACGCGGCGGGTCGGTGCCATGTGGTCTGGTGCAGCCAGGGCGGCACCGAGCATATGCAGCTTGCCTACGGGCAGCGCGACACGGATGGCGTATGGAGTTCGCCGATGGTTCTGACCGGGCTCGACTCCGGGGACGTAAGTTGCCCGTCAGTCACCTGTGAAGCCGACAGCGGCATCCACATCGTCTGGTACGACGCAAGCTCCGGCAACCAGGACGTCTACTACCTGCACGGCGTCACGCCGGGCCCGGGCGTCGAGGAAGGCCGCAAGCCGCCTGACGCCATGCGCTTCACGCCGAACGCGACCATCGTGCACGAACGCCTCGTCATACTGCAACCTGCAAACTGCAACCTGCAAACTGAAATCGTCCTCCTGGATGCCTCCGGCCGCCGCGCTGCGTCCCTCTTTCCCGGCCCGAACGATGTCCGCAGCCTTCCGGCCGGCGTTTACTTCGTTGTCAGCCAGCCCGCCGCCAAACCTTCCGTTGTCATCATCCTGCACTAGTCCGGCATCAGCCTCCGCCGCCCCTCCCCGGCAGCGACATGTCCCGGCGATACGCCGCGCGTGAGTCTTATAAGACTCACGCGGGTCAACGGCGGCGGGAGGATAAGCCCTGACAGGAGCGCGGGCTACGGGACTTGGAGCGGGAATGGGTGGGTCACGTCCGGGGTGAACTCCGGTGTCAGACGCGGTCTGAGACCGGGCCCCAGCCGAGAGCTGAATTGCGGGGCCAACTGCGAGGTCAGACGCGGGCTGAGCAGGGACTTGAACCGCGCCTTGAGATGCGGGTCGAAATCAGGGTCGAGCTGCGCTGTGACGAGGGACTTCACACGCAAGGCGAGCCCTGCGGTCAGTTCGCGGCCGAACTCTGCGCTGAACCCGGAATTGAGCCTTGGGTTTAGCCGTCGGACGAGTTCCGGTATCAGTTGTCGGCTTGTTTCGCGCGTGAGGGCGGAATTCCCGGTGAAGATGCAGTCGGTTACCGGCAGGCGAATCCTTTTGAAACCCGGCGTCGTCTAATATTACGCATCGGGAAGCGCCTCTCTCGATGCAGACCAGACTGTAAAGTACAGCAGGGACACTCGCAAGAGTGACCCTGCTGGGTCGTTCCAGTGGGGTTTCGGACCGGAACCGGACAATTGTGGCGCAGGAAATTACAGGGGCGCGGGAAACCGCGCCCCTGTTTTCGGATGTGCAGGTTTGACTTCTAGCGGACCACCGTGAGCCGGGTCTGCTGCGTGCGATTGCCCAGGACCCATTGGACAAAGTAGACGCCGGGTGCGAGGCGGCTGACGTCATTGGAGCCGGGCCGTAGTTGCAGAACCTTGCGGCCAGCCGCGTCGAGGAGGACGATTTCAGGTTTCAGATTGTAGATTGCAGATTGCGGAAGGACGAGGCGGCCGCGTACAACGGTCGGCCCGATATTTGTCATTCGTACTTCGTCATTCCGACTTTCCGCTATGCCCGTGACCTGGCCGCGCCAGATGCAGATGGGGTTGCGCGAGATGGCGCCGACGCCGCTGGTGTTGAATCCGGCGATGGAGTCCTGTTCGAACCCGACCACGAGCGAGTCACCGGCGCAGTTGCGCGCGAGGAATGGGAAGCGCTTGGACGTTTCGTCGGCGTTGGTCAGGCGAATCGGGTCGGACCAGACTGAGCCGTCCGGCGAGGAGGCGATGAAGATGTCGGCCCGCAGCCGGCCGGTACTCGACTCGAAGTTAGTGGAGTCGAATTCCTCCCACGCTGCGTAGAACCTGCCGTTGGCCGGGTTCTGGCCGATTGATGGTCGGCCGCAGTAGGCCGAGTTGCCGCCGATTTCGCCGGAGAGATTCTGCGCGCCGGCGCCGCGGATGAAGTGCCATTCGCTGGTGCCGGAGTTGTAGAGCCAGAGCTGGGCCGGGTTCTGCATGGCGGAGTCGGCGACGAGCGGCACGAGGGTCGTCACCAGTTGCCAGTTGTCGTCCTTGTCGAACATGGCGGTCGCGCCGATGAAGCAGACCGTGCCGGAGTCGCCGCCGAAGACCGAGGGCGGAGTCAGGGTCTGGACTGCGTCCCAGTTCGCGCCGCCGTCCGAGGAGAACCGGTAGCCGAGTGCCAGGTCGGCGTTGGTGCCGCTCATCCACGTCGCGAGCACTTTGTTCGAGGCGTGCGAGGCGACGATGTTGTGGCCGAATCCGCCGGTGACGCTCCACCAGACCGGCACGTCCCACGTGCACCAGGTGGTCGTGCGGGCGTAGTACAGGTTGTCCGAAGTCGAGAACCGGATGAGGAGCAGGTTCATTGACCCGTCTTGCGGCATCGCGATTATCGGCAGGAAGAAGTCGGTCAGGTTCGGCACGCCGAGGCACTCGCTGAAAAGCCCGGCGCCCGGCGCCACGTCGTCATAGACGACCGGGGTGAAGCCCGGCATGCCCGCGGAGTAGTGACAGACGATGCGGGCGGTCGCGTCCGCCGGGTCGAGTTCCAGGGTTCCGAACCCGGTCTTGCGGTCGTAGGGAACGGTGCCTGCAGCCATGAAGTCCGGGTCGCTCCAGTTCCATGCGCCCGTGTTCCGGTCGTAGAAGTTATACCGCGTTCTCCGGTCAGGCCAGTTGGACGCCGAGTTCGCGTACATCCACGTGACGTGAATGCCATATACCGGGTCACTGGCGACCCATTGCAGGGCCGGGCCGGAGTTCTGGTCGTCATAGGTCGTTCCGCCGACCGTGTCAATCACGCCGACCGGAAGCGCGGGCCCGGCGGCAAAAACGATTCCACAGAGAGTTGCCAACAGCACAGCAGACTTCATCAGGCCTCCTTGGCGGTATGAGTTGATGGTATGCACATCGAGCGGCCTAGACTGTACAGGAACGGCCGGGGTCCGGCAAGGGCGGCGGGGCTACGTTGACACTGCTTGCGGCCGCGGCTATACTTCGGTGGCCTCGACCCGGTCCGAACTCGTCGAGGCCGATTGACTGTGCAGATCAATACATTGCGCGCGATACTCGTTTCCTGGGTCCTTCTCGCCGGCCTCGGAGCCGGCGCCACCCTCAGTGATGCTACCGTCAGAGGACAAATCAGCCCCAAGCTCTCGGTTGATATCAACGGCTACGCTTACGATTGGACCAACATCGGTCGGTTCGTGCTGCCGGGCGAGACACTCCGGCTTGGGACGTCGGACAATGCGAACAGCAGCGGCTGGGTCGCCTCGGCCGGGGAACTGGTTGACGAGGGAAGCGCGACCGGCTGGGTCGCGCCGCAGGAACCGGGCCTGTACCCGATAATCGTCACGAGCGGGACCACGGTCCGGCGCATCAACGCCTTCGTGATGATTCCGTACGACAGCCTTGACAAAAAAGGGTATCTGAAAGGCGTCAAGATCGGGAAGTACCCGAAGCCCATCGTGGAGTTCCCGAACTTCACGAAGCCGAAGGGATTCATCGTCGTGACGCCCGACAACCTGGACACGCCGGTGTCGCCGCGCTATACGCTCCGTGACTTCGCGCCCCGCACGATGGAAGGATTCCCCAAGTACACGGTCCTGCGCGAGGAATTGCTGGTCAAGCTCGAACTGCTCACCGACCTGGTGCAGAGCCGGGGGTTCAAGTTTGACCGGTTCCTGGTGTTCAGCGGGTATCGGCCGCCGGCGGTGAACCGGCGCGTGCGCTACGGACGGAACAGCGCGCACATCTACGGCGGGGCGGCCGACATCATCGTTGACGGCAACAGTGACGGCCAGCTCGATGACCTGAACCACGACGGCCAGTCGAACCGGAAAGACGCCAAGCTGCTGGCCGGGTATGCCGAGGAGTTGGAGGCACAGCACCCGGAACTGGTCGGCGGCGTGGGTTGGTACAGCCGCACCCGGTCGCGCGGCGCGTTCATCCACGTTGATGTCCGCGGCACGAGGTCGCGCTGGCATCAATGAGCCTGAGCCCGGTAAAATCAATCGGTATTATCGTCCTCTCGGTCATGGTCATGGTCTGGGCCGAGTTCTACCTGCCGGTTCGGGAGAGCGTCGGCCTCGACCTCTTCCGGTTGGGTTTCCGGATGTACCAGACCCGGGCCAGTACGATGAAGATGAGCCTCGCGATGCCGAAGCTCGTGCCGGAGATAGAGGAGCTCACCGGTTCGGTCAAGCAGTTGGCCGAGCAGTTTGCCACCGCGTTCACCAATGAACTCTACATCGTCGTTGTCCCGAACGGCAACCGGCTCTCCCTGCGGCGCGGACAGAAAGTGCTGCTCGAAGCGGTCATCTCGACCGGCAAGAACGACACGCTGAAATACCAGGGCCGGAAATGGGTGTTCCAGACCCCGCGCGGAATCATGAGTGTCATCCGCAAGAAGAAGGACCCAATCTGGATAAAGCCGGACTGGGCGTTCCTGGAAAAGGGTGAGCCCATCCCGCCGCAGGATTCGCCGTTGCGGAGAGAGAAGGGAATTCTCGGCGCTTTCATGCTCGACCTCGGCGGCGGCGTGATGATTCACGGCACTCCGCTTGAGAACCTGCTCGGCCGGAGCGTGACGCACGGCTGCATCCGGGTGGGGTACGATGACCTGAAGGTGCTGTACGATTCGGTGCCGGTCGGCGCCAAGGTCTTTATTTTCTGATGGGCAGGAGCGTCAACAACCTCATCGCCGCGGTCGCGACCGTGGCCGGCAGCCTGGCGCTGGTGCGGCTGGCCGACGCGGTGGGCAAACGCGAACTCATGCGTGCGGCCCGCGAGGTCGACGTCGAGGCGCAGGTCGTTGCCAGCCAGTACGACAGCCTGGCAGCGGTCAAGGCAAGGCTGGCACAGGACGAGCAGTTCCTGAACTACCGGATTGCCTCGCTGTCGAAGCGCGAGCCGTATCTCGTCATCACCCGCGCTGACCGGAAGCTCACGCTCGCGCTCCAGGACAAGACGATACTGGAGACGAAGTACCGGCTGCGGGTACTGAAAGAAGGGGAGGACGAGTTCGCGGCCCTGCCCAAGGCGACACTGGAGGTCTTGAGCAAGCAGGTTCGGACTTCCTGGTGCCGGCCGGATTGGCTGTACCGGCTCGAGGGGGTCGCGCCGCCGGCCGACTCGGCCGCGCGCTGCGTGAAGAACGCCTTCGGCGCGGGCGCGATTTTCCTGGGGGGTGACCTCGTTATTCACGGCCGGGTGAGCGACGAAGTGCCGCCGGAGGCCA
>CAIVTL010000569.1 GCA_903908785.1 Caldifarciminota bacterium
AACCCGGCATTGCCTCGTCGCTCCGCAACCAGCAGGCCCGGCGCGTCCGCAGTCGGGGTCACGTTGAGCCGAACCGGGACGTCGGACCGGACGTGCTTGGTGAAGATCTCGGGCAGGTTGATAACGGTACGGCCCGCGCTCAGCCGGGCCGAGCCGGATGCGATTATAGTCCGCTCCGCCGACACGATGCACGGCGCTTCGCTGCCATCCTTGAACCCGGTGGACCAGCCGCCCGACGCAAGGCCTTTGCCGTAAGCGCGCACCGCTGTGTCGGCGGCAACCGAGTTGTACGCCTTCGCGATCATGCCGATTCCCCGTGCCGATTCGGCCTCGAAATACCCGCCGGCAACGGTCGCAGCTCCCCGAACACCGTACGTCGCCACATGATAGGCGTAGACGCCGTTCGAGTGCGCGTTGGTGACGGTCAGGCCGTCGCCCCTGGTGCCACGGATGATGATGCCCACGTTGTCGGCCGTGTCTATTCTGATGCCGTTGCCGGTGTTGAGGGCCCGAATCATGAGCGCGGCATGGGGGTTGCCCACTTGGGTGACAAGGCTGCAGGGCGCTGCCAGGTCAACGCCCTTGATTGAGTGGTCCTGAACTTTGTCGCTCGTAACCGCGTTGGTGGCGATTTCCGCGTTGCCGATGCCGGGCGTTATCGGCCGCTCCGCGGGCGCGCTGCCTGCCCGGTACGCGGTATCCGCCCGCCACGCGCAGAAAGCGTAGGCCGCGCTGCCAATCTGCATCCGCGGAGCCAGCTCCGGCGTGGCACCGACCTGCATGCTCAGGTAGCAACCGCCCTCATCCGGGTAATACACCGGTTCCACCGAACCGAGCAGGACGGAAAACAACCCGCTGCGGGTCGCCACCGTCTGGGTTTCGTTCCAGTATGCGGCCCCGCCGGTAGGCTGGGTGTACAGCCGGAACGTCACCGCGTAGCTGCTGTCGCGGACCGCCCGGCCCGCCGTGTCGGTCAGCCTACCCTGGTACGACGTCAGCAACGGTATCGTGATGGCGTCAACGCCGGCCGCGATTGCCGGCTTACGATTGGCGATTGATTGCGGCGTAGCCGCCTGGCTGTCTGCGGCCCAGGCGCACGTGCACAGAACTATGACGGCGAACACTGCTGCTTTCATCTATCCTCCTCAACTCGGAAACTTCCCGCTCTCGTGGCGGCGGACAGCCGATTCGCGGGACGCCACACAACCCGCGCACCATCAGTTATAGCTTATGCTCTGTCGGAGTCAAGACGCACGCAGGCCCCCCAAGAACCGAGATAGGATTAACCCCAGAGGCCACTGCGAGCACAGAGTCGGGTGAAGGTCGAGATTCCGTTCCGCGCCCTCTGAATCTCTATGTGCTCTGTGGTTCTATCTCGGATTTCGGGCCATCCGCTTTCCGCCGTACCCCGCATTTTGCGCTTTGGCTTTTGCCTTTTGACTTCTGACTTGCTTCCTCTGCCCCTTTTCATCCTTCCGCCTTCATCCTTTGCCCCTTCCCTTTCACTTGACCACTGGACCACTTGAGCACTAGAGCACTCTCTTCTGCTACGGCTGCAAGCCGGAAGTGCTGGGTGCGATTTGTAAGCAGGTGTTTGGGCTGAAGGTGAACTAGGACCGCGTTCGCTGCGCCGCCCGTCAGGAATCTTCTATCGTCCCCGGAATTATCCCGGAATTACAAGGACGGAAGTCGGCCCCATCTGCTTGGGGTTCTTGGTGGTTCAATCTCGGGTTTGGGAGCCGGGTCTTTGCTTGACTTCGGCGGGCGGCGCAAATACAATCACGCTTCCATGAGAAGCTTTGTTGGCACCACCCGGATGCAACTGCTCCGCCGGAAAGGACGCTGTCCGTGGCCCGGGTGAAACGGGGAAAGGCCTGGGCTTTCCTGGTG
>CAIVTL010000570.1 GCA_903908785.1 Caldifarciminota bacterium
AGGACTCGGTCGAGAGCAAGCTCTGGGGCATCGGCAGTGAGGCGTTTGTGGTCGGCTCCCATGAGTTCTACCTCGGATACGCCTTGAGCCGGGGCATCATGCTCTGCCTTGACATGGGCCATTTTCACCCGACCGAATCGGTTGCGGACAAGGTCTCTGCCATCCTGCAGTTCTCCGGCGAACTGCTGCTGCACGTAAGTCGGGGCGTGCGCTGGGACTCGGACCACGTGGTTGTGCTTGATGACAAGTTGGAGGATGTGACGGCCGAGGTCGTGCGGGCCGGGGCACTGGACCGCGTCCACTTCGCGCTCGATTACTTTGACGCAAGCCTGAACCGCGTCGCGGCCTGGGTCATCGGCGCGCGGGCAACGCAGCAGGCATTGCTGGCAGCTTCGCTGGAGCCGGTGTCTCGGCTGCGGGAGTTGGATGCGGCCGGAGATGGCGCGGGCAAGCTGGCCATGCTGGAGGGACAGAAGACCATGCCGCTGGGCGCGGTGTGGGACTACCACTGCCTGCGCGCCGGCGTTCGCGCGGGGCAGGAATGGATTCACGAGGTCAGGAAGTACGAAGCCGAGGTGCTGAATGGCCGCGGAGCGTAGGGCGCAAGCACAAGCGCAAGCTCAAGCCGTAAACCGCGAGCAGTCAGCCGTTAGCCGGCAGCTCCTCTACGCGGACTCCCGGCCGTGGACGCGCTGGTGGTGGTTCAACGTCGAGCTGCGTGAAGAAGACATCACACACCAACTTGATTGGGTCAAGGCAAGCGGTTTTGGCGGAGTGGAACTGGCGTTCATCTACCCGCTGCCCGGACAGAAGCGCGGGCCGGATTTCCTGAGTCCGGAGTGGTCGCAGAAGGTCGCGTTCGCAAAGCGACAATGCGACGCGCTTGGCATCGGGTGTGACTTCACATTCGGCACTCTCTGGCCGTTCGGCGGCACGTTCGTATCCGAGGAAGACGCATCCCAACGGTTCGATGGCCCCTCACCGCAGCGGCTCGGCCGCTCCTGGGAATTGCCGCTTGAAGGCAGGATTCTCAATCATCTAGACCGGGAAGCGTTCTGCCGCTACGCGGACAAGATGGTCGAAGGGCTTGCTGAGGCGCTTGGGTGTCTACAGACAGTGCCGTCTGCTTCCGGACAGAAATCTGTGGAATCTGTGGATAGTCCGAGGTCCGCTCTATTCTGCGATTCGTTTGAAGTCGAGACCGAAGGGCTTTGGACGGGCGGGTTCGACAAGGCGTTCATGGAGCGGTTCGGGTATGACGTGCGCGAGTACATGCCGAAGCTCGATGAGCATCCTGACGTGCGCTACGACTATCGGAAGCTCATTGCTGAGTACGTGCTGAAGGGGTTCTACGAGCCTTTCACTGAGTACAGCCACAAGGTCAACTCGTTCACAAGGGTTCAGTGCCATGGCGCGCCGGCAGACATTCTGGCGGCCTTTGCCGCGGCGGACGTGCCCGAGTCCGAGGCGATTCTCTTCGACCCGGAGTACGCGCGGATTCCGGCATCGGCTGCCGCGCTCTCGCGCAAGCCCGTCGTTTCGGCCGAGGCGTTCACATGTCTCTATGGCTGGATTCCCTATCCGGGTCCGGGCCAGCACCAGGGCGAGGAGCAGGTCGCGGACTTGAAGCTGCTGGCAGATGCGCTGTTCGCCAACGGCGTGAATCATATCTTCTGGCATGGGATGCCGTATCAGAAAGCTCAAGCTCAAGCACAAGCAGGGCAGGCGAATCGGTTCTATGCGAGTGTGCACGTGGGGTCGGATGGTTCACTCGCGCGTGAGTTGCCCGCGTTCAATGGTTACATGGAGAAGGTCTGCGCGGCGATGAAGCTGGGGCGTCCTTACTCGGACGTCGCGGTCTATCTTCCGATTGAGGACCAGTGGATGAAGGGCGAGTTGCCGGACGAGCAGCAGAAGCCGAGCGCGAAGTGCCACTGGGAGATGCACTACCTCAGGCCACCGGTTGAGCTATTCGGCCGTCAGCCGCTGTGGGTTTCGCTGCCCTTCCTGAAGAGTGCGAGGTTCGAGGACGGCAGGCTGCGCTGCGCCGAGGCCGAGTTCAACCTGCTCTACGTCGACTGCGAGTTGCTGGACGGGGATGTGCTGACAGAGGTCTCGCGCCTGGCAAAGGCAGGACTACCCGTGTGTCTGAAGCGAATCCCGAAGCGGCCGGGCAGGGCCGTGGACAAACGGACGGCGAAGGAGTATCAGCGGACCCTGGACGCGCTGACGATGCTCAACAACGTGAGCAGCTACTTCGGCAATCTGAGCCAGGAACCGCCGCTCGTGTCCGGCCGCGATGCGCCGGACTTCTGGTGCAGGGTCGTCGACGACGAACTCCTGTTCTTCTTCGGCCATCCGGCCTCGCGCGGCCTGACCTACCCGCTGAAGTACGGCCAAGCCGCACTGGCGGGGTCTGTCAGGAGGGACGTGAGGTTCAATCTCGGCGGCAGCACTTCAGCGTTCGAGCTTCCGCTTCAGTTCGAGCCTTGCCAGTCCCTGCTGCTTCGCGTTTCCAGGACTGGCCGGGTCGAGCAACTGGACATCGGTTACGCCCCGCCCGAGTTCGTGCCCTGGGTCCAGTCACGCTAGTCATTGATTCTGCTTGACTTCGGTGCAGGACTCGCTATCATTTCTTGTTGGCTGTCAAGGGGACCGACAGCCGGCGTAGAGTAAAAAGGTCCCAACTTTGCTTGTGTAACGTCAGGGGTCTATGAGTCCAAGTCTGTGTTACAGACCCAGCCGTAGCTTCCTTCAACGATTCTCAAGCGCAAACAAACGGAGGTCCGTATAATGGGTACGCGCATATTCGTAGGGAATCTTCCCTTCGGCGCAACCGAGAGCCAGCTCAATGAGCTGTTCAGTCAGCATGGCGAAGTGACTTCGGTCAGTATCGTGAAGGATAAGTTCACGGACAGGTCACGGGGATTCGCGTTCGTCGAGATGACCGCTGCCGATGCAGCGACCGCGGCGATTGCGGCCCTGAATTCGTACCAGATGGAAGGCCGGCCGCTCACCGTCAACGTGGCGCGCGAGCGAACCGAGCGTCCGCCCCGCGGCAACGATCGTCGGGCGCCGCGCAGCGGCGGCTTCTCCGGCAACCGCTGGTAGAAGACGAGCTAAAGCTGGAAGGGCGGGCGCAAGCCCGCCCTTCGCTTTGTGGTCGGTTGACTTGGTCGGAAGCAGCTATATCATCA
>CAIVTL010000571.1 GCA_903908785.1 Caldifarciminota bacterium
CCCTAAACTCCAAACTCTAAACTCCAAAGTCCGAGAGGAAGGGGAAACCACAAGCCCCAAATCTCAAACCACAAGCAAGCTTCAATTCTACAATGACCCAGACCGTTCTTGGTCCATGGTCCTTAGTCCTTAGTCCAGAGTCCACGCACTGCGCGCGAGTGACCAGTGACCAGGTACCAGTGACCAGTTTCCAGGCGAGACCCTTCCTCGGCGTCAGGGCGACACTTGGCCCCTGCGGCCCCTGTCCGACAGTGCGTGTCGTCTGTGGATAGTCCTCTCCGGCGTTCTCATTCCCGTCCGTTTCGTGGCTTTCGTGTCTTCGTGGCTACCTCGTCGGTCGGTTCCTCTTGGCGTACTTGGCGGTCTTGGCGGTTCAATTCCCATCCGTTTCGTGGTTTTGGCCTCCACGGCCCCTGTCGGACAGTGCGTGTCTTCGTGGCCCTCGATACCGGGTTCGGGGCCGCTTTGACAAATGGTGTCATTTGAGATACCATTATGGGCATCTAATGGTATCATGATGAATCGGGAAATCGCCAAGCAGGTCATCGTTGAGTCGCAGGAATCCGCGTTTCCCGACATCGTCCCGCGCGAGCTTGAGTTGCCGGTCAACTCCGGGAAGGTCGTTTCCGTTTCCGGCGTGCGGCGGAGCGGGAAGACGTTTCTGCTGCTCGCGCTGGCGAAGCGGCTGGTTGAGTCCGGGGTGCCGCGGGAGCGGATAGTGTACGTGAACTTCGATGACCCCCGGCTGCTGCCGGCTTCGGCGCTTGATTTCGAGGTGCTGCGTGAGGCATGTCGCGAGCTGTCTTTGGGCCCGGGCCGCGAGCCCATGTATATGTTGCTGGATGAGGTCCAGCAGGCGGAGGATTGGGAGCTGGGAGTGCGGCGACTGCACGATACCCGGGAGTTCCGGGTGTTCGTGACCGGCTCGTCCTCGCGGATGCTTTCCCGCGACATCGCAACGAGCCTGCGGGGCCGGGGCATGAACTTCGAGTTGCTGCCGTTCTCGCCTGCCGAGTTCCTGGCCGCTCGCGGGGTGAACGTGGACGCCCGGACCGCTTATTCGCGCCGCCGATTTGAGGTGCAGCGGTTGATGCAGGAGTATTTCGTTTATGGCGGCTTTCCCGAAGTGGTGCTGGCCGGGGAGGAAACGCTGAAGCAGCGCATCCTGAAGGAGTACGTCGAGACGATGTTCGTGCGGGACCTGGTGGAACGGAACCGGGTGCGGAACCCGGGGGCGATGCGGGAACTCTTCCGATTTCTGGTGACGAACGTGTCGAGTCCATTCTCGGCCAATGCGTTCTGGAAGTGGTTGAGGAATGCTCATCCGCTGACCAAGCGGACGCTGTTGTCGTACGTGTCGTGTCTCGAGGAGTCGGGCCTGGTGTTTCTGGTGCGCAAGTTCTCGCACTCGCTGAAGGAGCAGAATCTGCGGCCCCGCAAGGCCTACGTCGTAGACAGCGGGTTGCGGACCGTGTATGGGTTGAGCTTCAGTCAGGACAGGGGCCGGGTGTTGGAGAACGCGGTCTTCCTGCAGTTGCGACGACAGCGGGTGCGCTCCCCGCTGATGGAGCTCTACTACTGGCAGAACGGCAGGGGGCGCGAGGTTGACTTTGTTGTGACTGAAGGCAGGCGGGTGACAGGGCTGATTCAGGTTTCTTCCGACCCGCGGGAGTTCGGCGTCCATGAACGCGAGGTCGAGCCGCTGGTTGCGGCGATGCAGGAGTTCCGAATCAAGGACGGACTGGTGCTGACTGAATCGTACCAGGCAGAGGAAAGGGTCGGCTCAGGGGTCGTGCGTTTCGTGCCGTTCTGGAGGTGGGCGCTCGGCGGGTCGGGCGAGGTTAAGGTCAAGGTCTAGGTTAAGGTGGAGGTAGAGGTTAAGGTTGAGGTTGA
>CAIVTL010000572.1 GCA_903908785.1 Caldifarciminota bacterium
CTCCGTCCTCACTGACAGTGGCTGGACCGTGTATCTACCGATGCTGTGGTTCGGAGAAATCGACATGGTGTTCTTCACGGCCGACGTACGCTGGAAGGGGAAGCTTCTCAACCACGCCAGCGTCGGCTCGGTGGTTCATTACCGGCCCTAGCCGGCAATCAGTTCACGGTAGAACGCTACTGTCTCGGCCGCGACATGCGGCCACGAGAACCTCGCCTCGACGCTCTTCCGCGCGGCCTGCCCCAGTCGCTCGCGCAGCGCCCTATCCGCCACCAACTGCCTGAGCTTGTCGCAGAAGTCAGCCGGGCCGCCGGCAAGCAGTCCGGTCTCGCCGTCAGCTATCAACTCCTTGACGCCCCAGCGACCGAAGGCGACTGACGGCAGCCCGCACGCCATCGCCTCCAGCAACGATATGCCGAACGCCTCCCCTTTGGACGGGAAGGCGAACACGTCGAGTGCGTTGAGCAGTGAGGCAACCTTGTCGAACGGTTGTGGCCCGAGCAATGTAATCGCGCCTGACGAGGCGCGCGCCAGCTCCTCGATGACCGGCCGAAGTGGCCCCGGCCCGACGAGCAGCAGCTTCAGCCTGGCATTCTCACGCCGCAGTTGCTCAAACGCGTCGAGCAGCAGGGGAACACCCTTGGTCGTATGCAGCCTGCCGATGAACCCGACCACGATTTCGCCGTCGGCAAAGCCCAACTCCGCCCGCAGCCGCCGCCGCTCTTCCGGCATTGGTCTGAACTCGGCCGTGTCCACACCGTTGGGGATGACGCGCAACGGACCGGGAAAGCCTGCCGACTCATCGGCGCAGGCCCGGCTGACCGCTATCAGCCCGTCGGCCCGCCGGGTCAAGAGCCGCGTCAGCCAGAGCAGGAACGGACGGACAATCGCGGGCTTGTTCTGCACCATCGAGTGCCTGGTCAGCACCGTAGCGATGCCCCGGCGCCGCGCTGCCGCCAGGGCTTCATACACAAGGTACGAACCCTCGCTCTGCCCGTGCACAATATCAAACCGCGGGCGCCGGCATTCCCTGCCTGCCCGACCAGAACCCCAGAACCCCAGAACCCCAGAACCCCCTGACTGCGCGTCTAGCAGTCTCCTGAACGAAGCCACCATGCGCGGGTCGATGGCGATATCGTGCTCGCGGAACATGAGCAACCCGCCCGCCAGCCGGTGAACCGGAACCGGCGATTCCACCTGCCGGGCAACCGGGCTCGGGACCGGTGGCGCCTGGTGAGTCACCACGACCACGTCATGCCCCAGTCGCTTAAGCTCGGCCGAGAGATACAGCACGTGGTTCTCAACCCCGCCGATAGCCGGCAGATAGGCGTCGGTTACGATGCAGACGCTGAGTCGTTCGGGATTCGACATCCCTGCAATCCTACGCCCGCCGGGCCAAGAGTCAATCCGGCGTCGCCTCATCAGACAGAACGGGGCCCGGATGGCCCCGTTCCTGGCACAAGGAGGCGGACGGTCAGTTTCCTTTGGCCTTCTTCTGCACCTCGACCCGCAGGTTCTCAAGCTCACGTCTCAATTCATCCATCTCCCTACGGAGCGAATCCATGGCTCCATCGTATTGCCCCAGCCCTTTCTTCAGGTCCGGGCCAATGTCACGCAGGGCGCGGCGGGCCTCACGCAGGGCCTCTTTCGGCATCGCCGGCCACTCGAAGTTGAACGTATGCTCGGCCTGGTCTCGAACTCCCAGCGTAACGGCCAGCGTCTGGTCCTTGCCTTTGCGCCGGATGGCGACATCCACGTTCTTGCCCGGTCGACCACGCACCGCCCAACGCAGGTCGGAACCGTTGCCGGTCTTCTGCCCATCCAGCGACAGTATCACGTCGCCGACCACGAGCCCGGCCCCTGCCGCCGGTGACTCGGCTGCAACATCGGCCACCAGCACCCCGTGGTCGATACCCAGTGCCACGAGCATCGGCCCAGACAGGTTGTCAGTGTACACACCCAGCCAGCCGTTCCCGACCCCGGTCGAGTCGTCGGCCGTTCCGGCCACGGCAAGCGCTGCCGCGGCAACCAGCGCCAGCATAACACGGTCAATCCTCGTCATCGTATCTCCTCTGATGCGGCCGGCTGCGACTCGGCCGCGTCCTGGTGAATCACAAAGTTGCTCCAGACGCCATCCAGCCCGATGCGCGGCCCGCCTGTGCCCTGTCGCGCCGACATCAACTGCGCGGTTCCGACCTCGCGCACAACGAACGGAAAGCCGGAGCTGATTTGGCCCTGTAGCGAGTTGGCATCAAGCTGAAACGGTACGCCGCCGGTCAAGCTCAGGTCAACCCGGCCCAGACGGGACATAATGCTGAGCGCGGTCAGTTCATTGCTCGCGACCCAGGCGTTGATGTCGCCGTAGCGGTTGGCAATTGACACCCGCCCGTGGTCGGGATGCGCAATGACGTTCCCGAACCGGTTGTCAATCTGGATTTCGCCATCCGATTGCCCGGTCCGGACGGTGCCGTACCGGTTCGCAACCTGCACCGGACCGATTGCCTCTACCAGGTCCACGTCGCCGTACGAATTCTTGACCGTGACCAATCCCCTGGTCTCAATCAGCCGGACGCCGCCGTAGGAGTTGTCGATGTCGCAACGGGTGCAGCGGTCAACCTCGACGTCGCCGAAGCGGTTGGACACGCGACAGTCCCCGGTCATGCCCGCGACTCTCACGTCACCGAACGCATTGGATACCGACGCCCTGGTCGCGGCCGGCACCCTGACGTTCAGTTCTACCTCGTAGCCGAGTTGCGAATCTGCCGGGGTGCTCGGGGGATAGAGCGTGGCAATCATGAACGAGTCTCCCTGAGCCGCTGCCTGAACCTGGACCCGCTTGGCGAAGTCCTCTGCCAGCGCCCGGTTGAACGTGCTCACGCGTACCAGCGCGTCCACCAGCGCCAGCGCATCGCCCGTTCCCGTGACTGTGACACTCCCGTAGCGGTGAAGAACAACCATTCTCCGGCACGCAGACAGCGGAACGCGCTTCTCAATCCGGCGCGTAACGACGACCGGCTGGGCCAGAACCAGAGCGACCAACCCGACCGCAAGGAACGCCGCCGCAGTCCGTCCTGTCCGGTTTCGACTCTGGACTTTGGACTCTGGACTCCGGGCTCCGGATTTCTGCATCCTGCAATCTGGCTTCTGGCTTCTGACTTCGCCCGTCGTCCGCGCCACTAATCTCCTCCAGACACGAGCCGGTCCATTGCACTCTGTCGATTGGTCTGGGCCCCGGAATAGGCCGCGCGCACCCTCGCATTGCCCGGGTTCTCATCCAGCGCGGTACGGCACTCGTCAATCGCCTGGTCAATCCCGCGCACGTACTCCTCGTACTCGCGCGCGGCGTCGTCGGCCGCCATCTCCTTGGTCAGTTCGGACGAAGCCGCCACCATACCCTTTGCCGTCGCGCCCGGCACATGCACGCGGCCGGCCAGCACGACAACGAGCAGCGCCGCTGCCAGCGCCGGTATTCCGACCCACAGCAGCCGCGGCGCGAGTCGCGGTCGCGTCCTCGCAGCACGAATTCGTTCCTGGATCACATGCCATGTTCGGTCCGAGGGCACCATCTGCTCCATCGTCGAAGCGGCATCGCGGACAGTTCGAACCTGCGTCAGCGCCTGCCGGCAGACCGGACACTCGGC
>CAIVTL010000573.1 GCA_903908785.1 Caldifarciminota bacterium
CATAGCCACGCCTGCATCTACCATTGTCTCAGCCATGTCGAGCACCTTGGGCAGCAACGGAATGGCAGAAGCGGTGAACCGCAATCGCACGCCACTGCCCGCAGCCATTTCCTGTGCGTGTCCGAGGAATCCGTAACCGGTGATGTCGGTGGCGGAGTGGGCATCACAGACGAGCATTATCTCTGAAGCTGTCTTGTTGAGTTGCATCATCGAGCGGGTCGCGGCCTTGTACAGTTCAGGGTCAACCTCGTCCTGCGTCATCATCGCCTGCGCGAACACGCCGCAGCCAAGCGGCTTGGTGAGCACCAGCACGTCCCCGACTTTTGCCGCCGCGTTGGTGACAATCCGCTTCGGGTCAATCGTGCCGGTGACCGACAGCCCGAACTTGATTTCCTTCTCGTTGAACGTGTGCCCGCCCGCAATCACGGCGCCGGCCTCGGTAACCGTATCCTGCCCGCCGCGCAGAATCTCGGCCAGCACGCGCTTGTCCATCGGTCCAGGGAACCCGACGATATTCAGCACCGTAAGCGGCGTCCCACCCATCGCGTAGACATCGGAGAGCGAGTTCGCGGCCGCAATCCGACCAAACGTGTACGGATCCTCGACCATCGGCGTCAACAGGTCAACGGTCTGGACCAGCGCCAGCCCGTCCTGCAACAGGAACACGCCGGCGTCGTCGGCCGTGCTGATGCCGACGAGCAGCCGCGGGTCGGTCTGGGGCCTTAAGCCCTCGAGTGCTTGCGCTAACTGCGCCTTGCCGAGTTTGGACGCTCAGCCGGCGCAGGTAACGGTAGCAAGAATGCCACGTTTAGCCATGTTCCTCCGTAGGTACCAGTTGCCAGGTACCAGTTACCAGTAGAGCGACACAGACCGGCCGGTGTGGACACTGGAAACTGGTCACTGGACACTGGTCACTTTCTGTCTGAGTAGGCGTCCTTCTCCCTTGCGCTGGGTGACCCCGCGCGAGTCGAAGTAGTTGAGCAACGGAATAATGTACTTGCGGGTGGTGCCCAGTTCCTGCCTGATTTCCGAAGCGGTCAGTTCGGGTTTCTGCGCGAACAGGGCGCGGACCTTCTGTTCGGCCAGCGCGACCGCCTCGCGGTGTATGACCACGGACTCGCCGACATCGACCAGCCGTCCGGACTCGAGCAGCGCTACCCGAGCCTGCTGCGCCAGCTTCTTCTCGACGCCTGCCAGCGCTTCCTCGAAGCTCGGCGGCGAGAAGCCCGATTCCCGGAACAGCCTGTCGAGACGGTCGTATTCCTTCTGCAACGCCGGGCCGAGCTTGATTTGATGCGACGCCAGCCGCACCCGGTCGTCTTCGACCATGATTTCCTTCGCAGCCAGCAGCCCGGCCAGCACGGTCTCGAACAGTGGCGGCGAGAAGTTCGGCGCCGCCTTTGCCCGAAGCTCGGGCCGCTTGAGCCCGAGCCGGAGCGGATTCTCCTTGTGGAACTGAGCGAGTGTCGCGACCACGGCCCCACGCGCCTCCGCGACCATCTTCTCGTGAACGAGGAATTCCTTGCCTTCGAACGCAAGCTTCCGCGCGCGGTTAGTGCTAACCAGCAGGCTGAGCATCTCGGTCGCATCGGCATCGGCCAGCGCGAGGTCCTTGGCCGCCTGCGCCAGCGTCCTCGCTTCGAACCGGTGCTTGAGCAGGTATTGCTCAAGTACGCTGCCTGCCTCGCCGGACTTGAGCGCCCGGAGCCGTTTGACCACGTCCTCGTCGAATCGCCTCTCCTTGGATGGGTTCGCTTCGAGCACGACGCCGCCGCCGATGGTCTGCTGGGGCGCGAACGTCCGGATGACGTAGTGGTCGTTCCAGTCGCACACCACCGGTTCTTCAGCGCGCACCTGCACCAGCGCTTCCTGGCCCGGCGCGAGTTCCTTGCAGTCGAGCAGTGCGACCCGGCACATCACCTCCGCCGTGCCGACGTGCAGCTTCAGGCTGGCCAGGTTCCGCAGCGGCTTGGCGACCGACCGGAGCAGGTAGAAGGTCGCGTTGAAATTGAGCGTCGGCGTGTAGTAGCCGGGCGTTGCCAGCACGTTGCCACGGACCACGGCCTCCCGCTCCAAACCCTGCAGGTTGAGCGCGGTCCGCTCGCCCAGCCCGATTGACTCGACCGCCGCGTTGTGCTTCTGGATTCCCCTGACCCGCACGTCGCGCTTCTGGGGCAGCAGTTCCAAGGTGTCGCCGACGTGGACGTGGCCGGACAGAATCGTGCCGGCCACAACCGTGCCGAAACCCTTCATCGAGAAGTTGCGGTCAACCGGCATGCGGAACACGCCCCGGTCCGGCTTGGTCTCGACCTTGCGCGCCAGGTCGATAATCATCTGCCTGAGTTCGGGCACGCCCTTGCCCGTAATCGCTGAAACCGGCATCATCGGCGCGCCGTCGAGAAACGAACCCTTGACCATCTCGCCGACGTCCAGCTTCACCATCTCTATCCACTCATCATCAACCAGGTCAGCCTTGTTGATGGCAACCAGCCCTCGCTTGATGCCCATCAGCCGGCATATCTCGAAGTGCTCGCGGGTCTGGGGCATCACGCCGTCGTCGGCGGCCACGACCAGAACCACAAAGTCAATGGTGCTCGCGCCGGCAAGCATGTGCCGGACGAACTTCTCGTGCCCGGGCACGTCAATGACCGTGATGTCAGTGCCGAGGAAGGCGAACCCGAGATCCGTGGTCATGCCCCGTTCCTTCTCTTCCTTGAGGCGGTCCGGGTCGATCCCGGTCAATGCTTTAACAAGGAGCGATTTACCGTGGTCTACGTGTCCTGCTGTGCCTAGTACAAACGGCATTTTATGATCAACCCCCTGGAGATCGG
>CAIVTL010000574.1 GCA_903908785.1 Caldifarciminota bacterium
CATCGGCAAGCTCAAATCTCCCTCCATCGCACGCCGCAGCACATAGTCGATTCCGGCGCCGATTTATAACCCGGAATCAGCCGGAAGCAAACCGGGAAACACCACCTGAATTGCACCGCTGCGCGCTTCTGACAAGGAAAAATAAGACATGGTAGTAATAATGGCCTTCTTAATGACTTACTCTACCGCCTGCTGGGCAGCAGTAGCGGCAACGGTCTCGGCAATGCGCTAGGCAGCATAGCTAACCGCCATGTGCGCCGATAGTTGGGCAACGCACCTTTCAACATATTGGACTGCACCATGGGCAGGCCTCTGGGCCGCCCCCAAGGCCGCCCGGGGGCTAGCCCTGGGGCTAGCCCAATACCCTGCATAGCTGGCGGCAGAATGGCCTGCTATACTATCAGCCCTGAAGACCGCAGAGTGCGCTGCCCAGTCTGCCATTATGAAGGCCATGATGCTTGCGCTGGGTTCGGCTCCAAGCTATACTAGGTTGGCCGCAGTGACTGCTGCCGCTGCGCGGTGAGAACTCTCAGGCGCGGCGTTCGTGCGGCGGTCTGTGCGAGTCCGTGTGAAGTCCGTGACAGCAATTCAGACTGGAGGTTCTAATGGCAGTGAAGTCGTCCGATGACCGATTGTACAACTACAAGCTGAAGCATGACTCGGAAGTCATCAAGAAGCAGAACGACCAGCGACGTGACCGGATGCTTGCCAAGCAGGAGACATCGCAGGCCGAGTTGGTGAACATCGAGGAGCGGGCCAAGGTAATTCTGGGCACGTTCGGTGTGCCGACCTGGACCTACCCTGCGTACCTCAACTTCGTTCGGGAGGCGTGGAAGAAGTCGAAGAAGTTCCATGACCAGACCCTGGCCAAAGAGACGATAGTGATTGAGGACAAGTGGGTGTCGCGCGAACTAAAGCGGCCGGTGCTGGAGGAACTCAGGAAACAGACGCTAGGAATACCGGACGTCAGGTAGGACAAGTCAGAAGCCAAGAGGCAAAAGCCAAAAGGCAAAACCGCAGCCCGGCCGGTCGGAAAGGCTAGCGCTGAAGCGTGAGCCGAGCCGCCGGGCCTTGGCCCGCGCGCACGAAGTAGACGCCGCTCGACATCCGCCTCAGGTCAACCTCCACCGAGCTTGCTCCGGCGCGCACGGGCACGGCGAGTAGCACCCGCCCCGTCACGTCGACGACCGTCACGCGAGTCGGCTGAGCCAGCGGCTCTGAAAACTCCACCGTTGCCCGGCCCCGGCATGGGTTGGGCCGCACGACGACTGTCCGATTCCTGGCGTACGGCCGGCCCTGCTGTGCGGCGACATCCAGCGCCCAATCGCCGAAGCCAAGCACCAGTCCATTATCGCCTGCTGCCCAGGCGTGTGTGCTGTCGAGCATGCACACCGAGTACAGGTCGGACGTGAACTCGCTGGAGTCTTGCAGCCACGTTTCCCCGCCATCGCTCGTACGGAGAATCAGCCCATCCAAACCGACAATCGCGCCGTGGCTCGGGTCACAGAAGGCGATTGCCTGCATCCCTCCCTGTGTCAACGTGCCCTCCCACGTGGCACCGCTGTCTGTCGTCCGGAACAACTCTGAGTCCGAGATGGCCCAGCCGTCGGTCAGGCTCGTCATCTCCAGCCGTTTCACATTGAGGGTGAGAGCACAGGTAGCCCACGAATCGCCGCCATCGGTCGTTCTACAGATGTTCGCACGCGGGTCAATAGCCCAGCCGTTGAGAGTGTCAACGAAACTAATGTCGGACGGCTCACCCTCGCCGACCGCACCAATGGCATCCATGTCCAGCCACGTTGCGCCGTCATCTACACAGCGCAGGGAATTGGCGTCCGGCGAACGTGTGCCCGGATGCCAGATGTGGTTGCCGACATGGGCAAACCGCGAAGAACCAATTGGCCCGTCACCGCCGAGAAACGCTACATGGTGGATTGTGTCCCAGGTCGCGCCGGCGTTCGTCGTACGTCCCAGCCCAAATTCACCGAACCACTGCATGTAATCGGGGTCGAAGTACGACCAACCCGCAGCCACAACGCAAGTGCTCTCGTCGAGTGCTACTACGTCGTTAATCGGGGAAATCCCGGCGTTGGTCGCCGCTTGAATCCACGACCGGCCTGCGTCAGTTGTTCGGGCTGCCCAATCGGACGACGCGCCCCAGCCGTGTAGGGTGTCGGAGAAATCGATGTTCTGCAGAAGCTCAATCGACTGTGGTCTTGCGGAAGCCCACGACGCGCCCGAATCCGCGGACCACCAGATACTCCCGCCTTCGCCGCAGATCCACGCGTGGTCGCTTCGGGCAGCCGACAAACCACGGAATGCGTAGGGTTCGGGGAAATCGATGTGACGGACTCCTGAGGACCCGAGAGTCATACATCCCTTTGTTTCAAGACCGTACAGAAACCCATCCGGAGCGATGTCGCACGCAACGCCCGGCGTTGCAGAGCGAATGAGAGAATCCCACGTTGCGCCGCCGTCGTGGGTTGCTGACCAACCCATCTGGTCCCAAGGTTCTGGCAGGAGTATCTCAGACTGCCAACCACAGACTCCATCCTGCGGATTGACAAAGCCGAAGCACCACTGGCCGTGTGGCAACTCGGGCGTGTGAATCCGCCCGACTGTATACCAATGAGCTCCGCCGTCGGTGGTGCGGCGCACGTTGTCGAGGTCGCCTTGACACCAACCATTCAGACTGTCGAGAAACCAGACGCCTGGCCCGACGCCGACCCTGGACGTCCATGACCGCCCTCCGTCGGTGCTCAGAAAACACATGTAGCTGCTGAGAGTAATCCATATGCAGTCGCGCGTTACGAATCGAATGCGGCCAGCGCTGTACTGGACGTAGCTGGAATCCCACGTCCCGCCGTTGTCGGTCGTGCGGTAGATGATGTCGCCCTCGGCGGTGATGAGGCCGAAGCTCTGGTCCCAGAACTCGACGTCAACCAGATTGCGCGTGGTGAATCGAGGGACGCGTCGCCAGTATTGGCCGTTGTCCCCGGACACGAACATCAAGCCGTCCTGCCCGACCGCCCAGACAAAACTGCCGACGCTGGATATGCCCGACAGCTTGCCGCCGGACAAGTAGTGCCACTGCGCGGCGAACGCAGTCGCCGCCAAGACGCAGACTGCGAACAAAGCAGCACGCTTCACGGATACATCCGTTTGAACTCACTCAAGCCTATGCCGAAACCGTATCCTGTCAAGCATGAACGGAAGCGGCCGGTGCTGGAGGAACTCAGGAAACAGACGCTGGGAATACCGGATGTGAGGTAGGCGGCGGACGGGCGAGGAGTCTCGACCCCGACGTGCTCGCTGCCAGCCGCTTCGAGAACTTCAGCATCGCCGAACCCAAGCCGTAGCGCTCGGGCCGTTACTCAGGCCGGGCTCTGTCTCGGATCGGCTAGGGACTTGAACTCGGTCGGCCGTCAGCCGTAAGCCGCAAGCCGTCGGCCCTCTCGCACCGCCGCCTCGCGGAACCTGTCACCCGGACCTTCGCCTCGTGAGTCCACTTGGTAAGCAATTACTCGGGAGTCGCCGCGTCTCCCGCGTGGCTCGTCACGTCGGACGGTTCTCGTCAGCGTCGCCCTGGTATACGCCGGCGGACCGCGCGATGTCATCCACCTGGTCGGCCAAGGTCATTGCTTCACGAAGCAAGGCACGGTCTTCTACCAGTCTCGCTGCGTTGATAGCAGCGGTAGCTAGATGCTGCATTGTGCATGCCGCGAAGACCAGCCACTCTTCGTGGTACTTCGGCCCCGCTTCGAACAGACGTTCGTTGCCGACCTTCCTGGAGAAATCACTCAGCACCTGACTTCGATTGTGCGTGTAGGCACTGTACCATGCGTAGGACCCCTCGTATGCGTCGGGAACCCCGAGGTCGTCGCATACGTCTCTGATGGTGGCAGCCCCGTACTTCTTGCGGATCGCGTCCGGATCGAAACCAAGCGACGCAGCTTGCTTGGTTAGCTTGTCCAACTCCAGGCCCTTAAGTTGAACATGCGCCTCCATGGCCTTGCGCGCACCGTCCACTCCTTCGCGCAGGGCGAGCGCCTGCATGGCCTTCTTCTCCTTCCAAGCATCGCGGAGCCATGTACCGAGCGTAGCTGCACGAGGGTCCTGCTCGGCATGTGCTAGGCGCAGTCCGATTTCCCAGACGCCTCTGGACAAGCTCGGCGTGATGTCGGTGTAGCCGGAGAGAGCCAGCCAGAGCGCCCCGATGGTGAGCCTGAACGCACGCACTCCCATGGCGCATGCCATAAGGTCTTGCGGACGTTCGCCATACGTCCCGAGGTCTCTAGACACGAGTCGCCCAAAGAACCTGTCGTACTTCTGCACCAAGGCCAGAATGGGAGTGGCACTCGGGAGGCACCTGCGGTAGGTATCGGCCATCGCAAACCGGAAGTAGTCCCAACCGAGACCATCGCGCTCGTCGGGTAGATTAGGAGCTACGGCACCCACGCCACAGCACACCTTGTATTTCTTGCCACTACCGCAGGGGCACTTCTCGTTGCGTCCGGGCGCACGCCCAATGCTCGTGGGAGGAATTCCGGGACACATTGCTTATCGCATCTCCGCCAAGGTTGGATGCCCGCGACCGGACGATAGCGGCGTGCATACCCGACAGTCTATCACGGCGCGCTCCAGATAGTACTGCCCTTCTCGTTCCACAGCGCCAGCCCCAAGTTGTCTTTGTGCACGAACAGCCCGGCGCGGGTCCTTCCAACTTCATCGTACAACGTCAACTCCGGTCCGTCCTTTCCCACGGCCAGCGCAGCGCCGGGCTTGCCGCTCATGCCGCACAACGACATCTGCGGCCAGTCCTTGAACAACGCCAACGCGGCGCGGGGGCCATTCTCGCCGTACAGCACCAACCCCGGCCCTTCCTTGAAAGCAACCAGCGAGACGCGAGCCTTCCCGTTTTCGTCATGCAGCCACAGCGCGGACTCGGCCTTGTCGTCTATGCTCAGCTCGGCGCGGGTCTGGCCCTTCTCGTCGTGCAGAGCCAGCTTCGGGCCGTCCTTGAGCACGGCCAGCTCAACGCCAGACTTGCCCGCCTCGTCGTACAGGCTCAGCGTCGGCCCGTTGTCGGTCATGCCTAGTACGGCGCGGAGTTCGCCCTTCTCGTCCTCCAAAATGAACTTGCCGGCACGGATGACCTTTCCGGCTCCTCCCGGATTCTGGGCCTGCGCCCTTCCGACGGTGCCTGTCGCGACCCAGATGACGGCACAGGCAAGGACCACGATGCCCATGCCTGTCACTACAAGCCGATAGCGGCGTGTGGTGCGTTCGAGCTTCTCCAATCGTTCTTCCGTGGTCTCTGTAACCATCTCAATCTCCTTTCATTTACCTCGGGTTTCGGCTCGCGACTGGCAGACCGTTCGGGCAGAGGAGAGCGCATCGGCCCCGCGGGGTCTAGCATCGCGTCCCCGCTTCGCGCCGTCCCCGTTTCCTGCTACGTATGACTGAACACAACTCTGTCGTCTCTGGCTTCGGCCCGCAGACCGAGTCGAGCGTCCGAACCTCCATCCACACTCAGGTAGATGTTCCCGTTCTCGTCCGGCTCGACGCGCCCCTCAGCCACCCCTCTTCGCAGTGCCTCGGCAAGGGGCACATCCATCAGCGCTTGGCGTGCATCCTCGCGCATCTCGTTCATTGCATCGAACGCGCCCTCGTGACCTTTGCTGCATTTGATCCAGAGCCAGAGGTCATGTCCGTCGCCGCGCGCGGCATGCAGATACCATCCGTAACCCGTCTGGCCTCCGGACGGA
>CAIVTL010000575.1 GCA_903908785.1 Caldifarciminota bacterium
ACCAGGGTATCTAATCCTGTTTGCTCCCCTAGCTTTCGTGTTTCAGCGTCAGGAACGTCCCAGAAACCTGCCTTCGCTATCGGCGTTCCTTCCGATATCTACGCATTTTACCGCTACACCGGAAGTTCCAGTTTCCTCTTCCGCCCTCAAGGCTGGTAGTTTCGACAGCACTTTCTCGGTTAAGCCGAGAGCTTTCACCATCGACACGCCAGTCCGCCTGCACACCCTTTACGCCCAGTAAATCCGGACAGCGCTTGCCCCCTACGTATTACCGCGGCTGCTGGCACGTAGTTAGCCGGGGCTTCCTTTGGCAGTACCGTCACCGTTGCGGCAGTTACTCCGAAACGGCATCGCTCCGCCTGTCAGGAGTTTACATCCCGAAAGACTTCATCCTCCACGCGGTGTCGCTGGGTCAGGCTTTCGCCCATTGCCCAAATTTCTAGACTGCTGCCTCCCGTAGGAGTGGGGACCGTGTCGCAGTTCCCCTGTGGCCGGTCACGCTCTCACGCCGGCTACCCGTCGAAGCCATGGTGGGCCGTTACCCCGCCATCAAGCTGATAGGACAAGAGCCCGTCGAGAGGCGGCACCTTACAGCGCCTTTGTTGCAGCGAAGATGCCTCCACTGCAAAACATGGGGTATTAGCCCGCCTTTCGGCGGGTTGTGCCCCTCCTCAGGGATGGTTGCCCTTGTGTTACTCACCCGTTCGCCGCTAGACACACTACTGTATTGCTACAACAATGTATCCCGCTCGACTTGCATGTCTAAGACACACCGCCAGCGCTAGTCCTGAGCCAGGATCAAACCCTCCAAGCAAATCTTGGGGTAAGAAAAATCCATGGCACAACCCGAGCACGCTTTGGGTTACATCCGAATTATCAAAGAACGATATGTCTGTCAGTTAGAATACAAAGGATACGGCCGAAGTCAACTACTGATTTGCATAGCGGCAAGTGCCCGTATGTGCATCAAGAGTATATACTTACGTAATCGACCCGCCAGCGCCTTCCGGGCGCGGCAGAGAGGGGTCACGGGCAGGACCCTTTTGCCACGCGGGCCGGGGACTCATACTACCC
The DNA here is from genome assembly GCA_903908785.1 of Caldifarciminota bacterium. Taxonomy (GTDB): domain Bacteria; phylum Hydrothermota; class Tepidihabitantia; order Tepidihabitantales; family Tepidihabitantaceae; genus UBA2258. The sequence goes on from CAIVTL010000575.1 coordinate 1,075, forward strand.
GTGCTACTGCGACATTTCGGGTTCACCACCGGCTGCATAGAACGCGGCCCTGGCTCGGCTGACTTAACGTCGGCTCTCTGCTCGGTGCTCGCGCCGTGAGCCTCCGCTGCGACCAGTCGGGGCAATACTATTGACAGTAATTAATGAGACAGCGACTGGACAGAGCTTCGGAAACATCCAGGCCGCGGGTACGGCCCGGCGTTCAGTCTTTCTTGGTGTCGGAGGACTTGGTGCTGCCTGAGCCGGACGGGTTCCCGCCCCCGCCGGAAGACTTGCGCTTGTAGTCGGTCTCGTAGAAGCCCGAACCTTTGAATATCAGGCCGCTGCCGCCGGAGATTATCTGCTCCACGCAATCCTTGCGCTTGCACTCGGGGCAGTCCTTGATGGGGGGGTCAACAATCCGCTGGAACTCGCTGAACGCGTGCCCGCACTTCTGGCACTTGTACTCGTAGGTAGGCATATCAGGAAGTGTTCAAGGGGCCCAGTGGTCGAGTGGTCTAGTGAACCGAACCCGAACTCCGGACCCCTTGAACGTCTGGACTCTATTCTCTAGTAGTCGCCGCCGTACCCGCCGCCGCCGCCCGGGGGCATCGGAGGCATCTTGTCTTTCTCCGGCATTTCGGCGATAGCGCACTCGGTGGTGAGCATCAGGCCGGCCACGCTCGCCGCGTTCTGCAGCGCCACGCGCGCCACTTTGGTCGGGTCGATGACGCCGGCCTCGAACATGTCGACGTACTCGAGCGACTCACAGTTGAAACCCATGTTGGGCTTGTCCGACTTGACTCTCTCAAAGACGATGGAGCCGTCTACGCCGGCGTTCTCTGCCAGCATGCGGATCGGTTCCTCGAGCGCTCGCTTGACGATGGCCGCGCCGACCTTCTCGTCGCCTTCGAGCTTCATCTTCTCAATCGCCGGGATGCAACGCACCAGGGCGACGCCGCCGCCCGGCACCACGCCCTCTTCGACTGCGGCCCGGGTCGCGTGCAGCGCGTCCTCGACCAGCGCCTTCTTCGCCTTCATCTCGATCTCGGTCGAGGCGCCGACGTTGATAACCGCAACGCCGCCGGCCAGCTTGGCCAGCCGCTCTTGCAGCTTCTCTTTGTCGTAGTCGGACTTGGTCTCATCGACCTGCTTCCGGATCTGGTCGATACGGGCGGTGATGTCGGCCTTCTTGCCGGCACCCTCGACGATAGTCGTGTTCTCTTTGTCAATCACGACGCGCTTGGCGACGCCGAGGTCAGCAACCTGCACGTTCTCGAGCTTGATACCGAGGTCCTCGGAAATCAGCCGGCC
>CAIVTL010000576.1 GCA_903908785.1 Caldifarciminota bacterium
AAAACCAAGCTGATGCTCGTCATCAACCCCAACAACCCGACGGGCATCTTCATCGACGATGCGGACCTGATCCGTTTATGCGAGACGGGGATTCCCCTGTGCATTGATGAAGCCTATCTGGACTACCATCCCCGACCAGACGCCCAAGTTCCAGTGGGTTGTTCCCGGGTCCAAAAATCACTATCGGCTCCAGGTTTCGACCGACGACCTCTTTAGCACGACCACGACCGTGATAGACGAGGAGGTCTTCGCGTCGGAATACCAGACCCCGAGCAGTCTTGTGAACGACACGTTCTACTGGCGCATCGGCACACCCGACAGCCTGAACTGGGCTTGGGGCGACGTGCACAGTTTCGTGCTTCTAGGCGGGTGGGAGGTACGCGCGCCCATCCCCGAGAATGTCCAGAATGGTGCGGCCTTGGCGTATGAAGGGGATCCCTGGTGCTGGAATGGCCAGCAGTCCATCATCGCTACCGTCGGTGGCGGCTCGACCAACTTCTACAAGTATGACGTAGCCACCAATGTTTGGATCAGCCGAGCCAATACGCTCAAGCCGCAGAACCCCGGCACATCACTGACTACCAATGACCCGACCCAGACATTCGGGGAGTGGCCGGCGGCCGTGTTCGGTGGTCAGACAACCGACGAGCTTCCATGGACCTACAACGTGCGGGACAACCTCTGGTCTAATTGGTCCCCTCAGGAGTATGAGAACTTTCCACGGGATATCGGCCCTGGTGCCTGTTTTGTCGATGGTCCGCGTCCTTGGGCGTACCTGACAACCGGCACGGAGCAAGGGGTTCACACCCACTACTTCTATGCAATAGAGCCCAAGCACATAAAGACTGGGGATGAGGCAGATTCCAGTGAGGAAGGCTCGCAGGCTGGCTACGTCTATGCAGGTAGCACACGGGCACGCGTCATCACCTCCCACGACTGCATAGATGTTGAATATCAGTTGCCTGCCGCTGCGTCCGTGCGCGCGACCTTGCACGACGCAGTCGGGAGGCAGGTCGGCGTGCTCGACGCTGGTATCCAGCAGTCCGGGACGCACCGACTGAGTTGGAACCACACACAGGAAGGCCGAAGACTGGGAGCCGGGGCCTACTTCGTGCTGCTCGACATGGGCAGCGGGCAGGTCTGCCTCAAGTCAATCATCAAATAGGTCCGAGCTTCGGAGGGGCGGGGTTTCCCGCCCCTCCGAAGCCGGAGCGCTGATAGGGAGAAACGAGTGATTTCCGGTCTGCTTCTGATGCTCACTCTCTTCATGGCTCCTGGTTGGCCGAACGTGCGTGTTGACCATCAGAACCTTCCTACGCACATTCTCTGCTATTGCGCGATTGCAGTCGGCCCGGGCGCGCCGTCGAATCAGCCGCTCTATGTCGTGTTCGAGGACGATTCGTGCACCATGGGCATTCGCGCCGACATCTGGTTCCAGAAGTCCACCGATGGTGGCAGAACCTGGCTGGCAGAGGACCTGCTGATTCGGCGCGGAGAACGCTACGCGTTCTATCCCGACATCACGACCGACCCGGACGGCAACGTCTATATCCTGTATCTCTTTACTGACACGACTAGCCACACAGAGATCGTGTGCGTGCGCTCAAGCGACGGCGGGACTACATGGTCCGCGCCGGCCAGGGTAAGTGATGACGGCCTGGACGCGACGATTGGCGATGCCACGATTGCCGCGGGCTCGGACGGCGCCCTGTTCTGCGCGTGGAACGATTGGCGGACGGGAAGTGGCCACATCTGGTCTTCTGTCTCCACCGACCGAGGAGCGACATGGAGTCAGAACGTCCGCGTGGACGACGACACGACGGACCAGGACTGCTACCAACCGGATGTCTTTGTCCAACCGGGAACCAACCATTACCTTGTGGCCGCCGAGGCCTCCCGTTGGTTCGGAGGCCATGTCATACCTTGCGCCTTCCTGTATCGTTCGACCGACCGCGGCCAGACCTTCCAGCCCGGAGTCCAGCTCGACACGTTCAACTGGGCCGCCTGGTCCCCTCACGTCGTCGCCGACCGGGACCACATCATCTGCGACTACTTTGGCAGCACAGGGTTCAGCTCGCCGTTGTTCGCCGAGTCCCGCACGTGCTACACACAGCGCGACACATGGGGCGCACCTCATTCGGTCACCAATCTCGATTCACTGCATGAGCTATACTACAGCGGTCCACTTGCCCTTTCGGTCGACGGCGGCGTCCACACGGCGTTGATTGTCTGTGACACGGCCGAGGTCGAGTGGCTCTACCACGTGTACTACACATCCTCGTCGGACCACGGCGTCTCGTGGTCCGACCTCGAACTCGTTGATGAGGACACGACCCTCAGCAGCGGCTACCCGGACATCGGCGCCGACTCAGCCGGACACGCCTACGTGGTCTGGCCGCATGGGGAGGCCGGGCAGCACCGGATATGGTTCGCGACCAACAACCCGTCAGCCGTCGTTGAACGGGAGCAGCAGCCCGGCTCCACGCGCCCAATTGCCACCGTCGTCCGCGGCGTGCTGTTCCTGGCAGAGCGCCTAAGCTCAAGCGCAAGCACAAGCTCACTCCTCGACATCAGCGGGCGGAAGGTGATGGAGCTGAGGCCGGGCGCGAATGATGTGCGGGCGCTGGCGCCGGGGGTGTACTTCGTGAGGGAAGCACAAGCGCAAGCCCAAGCCCAAGCCGTTCACAAGGTCGTCATCACGCGTTAGGCGGGAGACGGCGCAGGGCCAAGAGCCTTCGGCCTGCAATCCAGACCGCTGCCAGGTAGCACTTCTGACCGTTGAGCCCGGTGGAAGCCACCGGTTGGCGTTCCCTAGTGCGGTCAGGCCAAGGTCAGATGGTATAAGTAACTGACAAGCAAGCCGTTAAGCGTCAGATTGGTCGCGTAGACAGTCGCTCTGGGTATCGCCGTGGGAACCGTCCCGAGAACGGTTCGGGAGGTGGTTCGGAAGGCCTTTCAGGACGCAATTTGCACGGCGATTCTGACGGGCACGGTCAGGACCTTTTGCATGGCCACCTGCAGATGCACGGGCAGGGCGATTCTTGCCACGATTCGCAGTCTGAGAAGGAGGGCGACCCGCTGAGGGATGGTCGTGGCGATTTCGGGCTGGACTGAGAATGCGGTTTGCGGGGTAACCTCGAAGGCGACTGTGAGGATGACTTGCGACGCGAATGAGAGCCGGTCAGTGCGCCCCGGCCGGCTCTTTGAGATCGAGCGGGCCGAGCGCGCGAATTCGCTCGGTGAACGCGGTCACGGCATCCGCGAACCGCTGGCCCTCGGACGCCGACACCCAGTTGAGTTCCAGCCGCTCCGGCTCGATGCCAAGCCCGGACAAGAGGCCCTTGAGCAGGAAGACCCGCTTCTCGGTCTTGTAGTTGCCGGAGACGTAGTGGCAGTCGCCGGGATGGCAGCCGCCGATGAACACACCGTCCGCGCCGTCCTTGAAAGCCTTGAGGATGAACTGCGGGTCGATCCGGCCCGAGCACATCACGCGGATGATACGCAGGTTGGCCGGGTACTTCATGCGCGATGTCCCGGCCAGATCCGCGCCCGCATAGCAACACCAGTTGCAGGCAAACCCGACAATGGTTGGATTGAAGCCTTCCATCTACACCCCCACCTTCTCCGTCACTGTTCTCTCCTCCCTGCTCTCTCCTCTCTTGCTGAGCAGGGCGTCCAACTGCGCGTCAATCTGTATACTCGTGTAGTGCCGTAGCTGGATTGCCGCGGAAGGGCAGGCCGACGGGCAGACGCCGCAGCCCTTGCACAGAATCTGGTTCACCGTCATCACGTGCTTCTGCTCGTCGTAGACCAGGGCCTGGTACGGGCAGAGCGCCTCGCAGATGTGGCACGATGAGCAGGCGTCCTCGTTGATTTCGGCCACAATCGGGTCGACCTTGACCTTGCCCTTGTTCAGGAGCGCGATAGCCGAAGACGCTGCGCCCTTGGCTTGGGCCACCGTGTCGGGGATGTCCTTTGGCCCCTGCGCGCACCCGGCCAGGTACACGCCGTCGATATTGGTGTCCACCGGCCGGAGTATGGATGGCGCCTATGTACTCGCCAATGATCCCGATAAACAGCAACTGTACGGCGCTGAAGAAAAACAAACCAATAACCAG
>CAIVTL010000577.1 GCA_903908785.1 Caldifarciminota bacterium
AGCTGTTCAGATAGTTGTTGATGTATCGCAATATGGCTTCGACGACGATGGGGGGTGCGGACCTTTTCTTGGACTTGCTAGACCTCGTAGCCTAGCGTTCTTCTGTATTCAACAGGACTCAGACCACCCAAAGACATCTTGATTCTGTCGTCATTGTACCAGTGCAGATAACGGTCGAGCCGATCCATGAACTCCTCGAGACTGACTCCCTGCCAGGAGCGGTTATAGAACATCTCGTTCTTGATTCGACCGAACAAACCTTCGCAAGCCGCATTATCGGGCGAGCATCCCTTCTGCGACATGGAGCGGATCAGACCCCGGTTCTCGATTCTCTCCAGCCATCCCGGCCAACGGTAATGGCCGCCTCGGTCGGAATGCAGGATAGGCGTCTCGTCAACCTTGAGTCTTGCCGTGGCGCGGTCCAGCATGCAATTCACCAGTTCGCTGTCCGGGCGCGTAGAGATCGTCCAACTGACCAGGATTCCATCGAAACAGTCGAGGATGGGAGAGAGGAAGACCTTCCCTGCAGGAATGTGGAACTCGGAGATGTCCGTCAGCCACTTGAGGTTCGGGTGCTCTGCTGTGAAGTCTCGCTGCAGCAGGTTTTCCGGCGCCGGCGAGATCTCGCCCTGATAGGAACTGTACTTCCTCTTCCGCTTCACCAAGGCGATGAGTCCTGCCGCCGCCATGATTGTCCGGACGACTCGTTCCGATATGCGCCGACCCTCGCGGATGAGCAGCACGCGGATCCGTCGGTATCCATAGCAATTGCCCGTCGCATGGAAGAGCTCGACAATACGAGCCCGAAGGTGTTCGTACTTGTCCGGAGCACTCATGGCACAATGCTGGTAATAGTAGCTGCTCTTCCCCAGAGAGAGGCTCTGCAGAAGGTCACCGAGGGGGTGTTGGGTCTTCAGGGCGTCGACCAGCGTCGCCTTCTCTCGGTTCGTCAGGCGAGCCGGGTCGACACCCGGATCTTTTTTTAGCAGTGCGGCTGTCCCCTCCAGAATGTCCTTCTCCAGCTTCAATCGTCGGATCTGCCGCTTGAGCGTCTCGACTTCCGCGAGGAGCTGGTCCCGATCGTCCGGGAGGTCCTTGCTGTCCTTGTCAGGCATGGCGTAGACGTCCTCCTTGCCGAGCAGTTCATGCTTCCACTTGTAGAGAGCGGCGCGGGTCACGCCATGAGCCTCGGCGACCTCGCTGGCACCGCAGCGTCTCGAGCACAACGCGACGACCGCATCCTTCTTCTGCTCTGGTGAGAATTGTATTACGTGCGCCTTGGGTCTGCGTTCCACGGGGTGAGCCGCATCGCACCACATCCTGAGCGTTCCACGATTTGGATATCCAAGGGCTCGAATCGTCCTGGCCAGGTTCCGGCCATGCTCAAGGTAGTGATTCACAGCAATCTGCTGCTTGTCTTGAGAATAGCACGGGACTTTTCGATACCGGTCATGGAGGATTCCCGTCCTGAGTTCCTCCAGATATTCGTCGTACCACCTAGAAAGCATCCTGCGCGAAGGGTATCCAAGAATATGGACGACGGCGGCTGGACGCTTCCCAAGCTCGAGATACAGCTCGACGGCCCTTCTTCTCATCTCATGGGAGTACATGGACTACCTCCTGGGTTCTTCCAGTCCAGGATTTTGTCCGCACCCCCATCAGGGTCTTCATCGGGCGTCTCCTTCATTGCCGGCTGTCCGCTCGCGCGGACGCGTCCACGGATTTTACTTGTGCTTCAGGAACGTCCCGTCCTCGAGTTCGCGGAACGCCTCGCGCAGCTCCTCCTTGGTATTCATGACGATCGGGCCGCCCCACGCCACGGGCTCGCACAGCGGCTTGCCGCTGACGACCAGGACGCGGGCCCCGGACGGTCCGGCGGTCAGTTCGACGCCGTCGCCCTCTCCGAACA
>CAIVTL010000578.1 GCA_903908785.1 Caldifarciminota bacterium
CGTCGCGAAAACGATGATGTTGCGGCCTTGTAGTACAGATTACGCAGATGGGTCTCCGGTGGATATCTGTGGAATCTGCGGATAGATGATGGTTGTCGAACTGCTGATTGACAAGCTGGTGCAGGGCGGCGACGGATTGGCCACGCATGAGGGGATGAAGGTATTTGTGCCCTATGCCGCACCGCAGGAGCGCGTGCGCGCCCGCATCGTCACACAGAAACGGGACTACGCGGTAGCGGAAATCGAGGAAATCCTGGAACCCTCTCCCTTGCGCATTTCCGCGCCGTGCCCCTACTACGGCGCGTGCGGTGGTTGCCAGCTCCAGCATATCACCTATCAGGGCCAACTGGTTCTCAAGAAGCTCTATGTCAACGAAACGCTGCAGCGCATCGGCCAGGTATTCGTGCCGGTCCGGCACGTTACTGTCGAGGCCGAGCCCTGGCACTATAGGAACAAGACCCAGTACCCGGTCGGTGCAACCGGGGACGGCATGGCAGTCGGGTTCTACAAGCGCGGCACCCATGACCTGCTCGACGTGCCGGTGTGCCTGCTCCACCCCGTGGAATTCGACCGGCTGCGCGAGACAATGCGCGGCATCTTCGCCGCTGCCGGCGAGACCGGGTACGACGAAGCGAAACACGAGGGCAACATCCGGCACATCGTCCTGCGACAGGGCACGCGGGACGGCGGGCTGCTGGCGATTGTCGTCACGCGGACACCCGAGCTCGACCCGCGCGCGGCGGAGTTGATTTCCGAACAGCCCGGCGTCACCGGCGTGGCGCAAAGCGTAGTCCCGGCGCGCACCAACCGAATCATGGGTTCCCAGACCCGGGTGCTGTTCGGAAGCGGCCACATACACCAGTCGGTACTGGATAAGACGTTCCAGGTCTCAGCGCCCTCGTTCTTCCAGGTGAACGTCTCGCAGGCCGAGGAGCTCTGCCGCAAGATTCTGAAGCACATCGCGCCCAAAGGTGATGAGCTCGTAGTGGACCTGTACAGCGGCGTGGGCATGATTTCGCTGACGGTCGCCCCCTTTGTCCAGCAGGTGACGGCCATCGAGGTCGACCCGACCGCGGTCGAGGACGCCCTGGTGAACGCGCAGGCCCAGGCCATCCGCAACGTAGAGTTCGTGTGCAGCGACGTCGGCCGGGCCATCAGCCGGGTCGCGTCCACGGACATCGTCATCCTCGACCCACCGCGCAAGGGCTGCCCGCCCGAGACCCTGCGCCAGATCGCGGCCCTGAGGCCGAAGCGCATCATCTACGTTTCATGCAACCCGGCAACGCTGGCCCGCGACCTGGCAACACTGGAACAGCTCGGGTACACGACCTACGAAATCGAGCCGGTTGACATGTTCCCGCAGACGTTCCACGTCGAGGTGATTGCACGGCTCGGCCCGCTCGGGTCGGCTGACGAGTGAGACTGGCCGGTCACACAATCGTCGATGCCTCGGCCCGGCCAAGGCCGGCGACGCTGGTATTCGACACTCGGACTAGAGACACAGGGATAGCGGAACAAAGGGATAAAGTGACGGACGCTCTATCCCTTGATCC
>CAIVTL010000579.1 GCA_903908785.1 Caldifarciminota bacterium
GCCGCCTCGAACGCGGCGACCGCCTGGACGTTGTTGCCCGTGTGCATGTAGGCGAAACCGAGGTTATTATAGACCTCGGCCATGTCCGGGCGGATGCGGAGCGCCCGCTTGAATGAGTCAATGGCCTTGGGCCAGTTCGATAGCATCGCTTGGGCGTTGCCGAGCTGGTGGTGGACCTCGGCCGCGTTCGGGTCGAGGTCGAGACAGGCCCGGAGCTCCCGCACCGCGTCGTTGGGTGCCTGTTTGCGCAGCAGGCAGACTGCCAGGCTGGTGCGGGTTTCGACCGAGGTCGGGTTGAGTTCAAGCGTGCGCTGGTACGCTTCGACCGAGCGGTCCCACATGCTGCGGGTGAAGCACATTGTGGCCAGGCTGCCGTAGGTGATGGCGAAGAAGTCGCGCAGGTCAACCAGGCGGCCGCTGACAATCGGCACGAATGAGAGCGGCAGCGGGTTAGTCAGTTCCCAGTACACGCCGCGGCCCGCGACCATGACTTCAAGCCGGAGGATGCCGTCTTCGATCAGGTAGTTGACGCCGAATCCGAGCTTGCCGAGGATGATGCTGTCGAGCATCGCGAGGCCCAGCGAGTTGCCGACGCCGCTCTGGGTACCAAGGCAGTTGTCGATGACCTGGGTGAGCAGGAATTCGACCGATACCCGGTTCGGCTTCATGAGCCAGAGCTGCTCGCGCACCGCCACGAGCAGCCGAAACTGGGCGTCGAACTTCCTGACCGGGTCGTCGGGGATCGATTGCTCAAGCGCCTGGAGAACCGGCGGAGCGGAAACGAGTCGGTCGAAGACGCGGTCCAGTCGGTCGCCATAGCGGGTGAGTTCCTCCTCCTGGCGCAGGCCGGCGAGACTGAGCAGGCAGTAGGTTAATGCCGTGGCCCGGGCGAAGTCCCGTTCCACCTGCTCGAACGCGGCCATCATCGCCGCGGAGGAGCGGGCGAAGTGGCGAGGCTGGAGTTCCGGGCAGGCGAAAACCTCCCGGATGCGGTCAGCCTCGGTGCCGGGCAGGATGCCAAGCGCGCGCCGGGTCAGCTCCTCGCGCTGCTGGGTTCCCAGGATGACTTCATCGAGCCGCTCCGATACGAGCAGGGCCTCAGCCTGGGCGCGGGTGATTTCGATTTGGCGCCGGAGCGGTTCGAGCCGCGCGAATTGCTCGGGTACGTAGCGGACGAAACCGGTGGCGGCGCGGTGGAGTTCGATGTGCCAGCCGGTGCGCCGGGAGTAGTGGTCGGCCGGCAGGTCGCCGGGATAGTACTTGGCGGTCCGTTCGAGCGTGGATTCAATCTCCTCAACCGCACGCGCGATGCGTTCGTCCCGGCCGGAGTTTCCGTTTGTCATTGGACTGGAGAAACGCAGACGCTCACCGTGGTCCGGCGCCGGTCATACGCAGCCGCGCGCCGCACGGTGCCCATATCTCGACGGGTGCGACCAAGCTGAGGCAGTGGTATAATCCTAAGCTGTCGCGGCGGCATGTCAAGCCGGTGAAGGCTCAATCCTGCCGTCGTGCAGTCGCGGTACTACCGGGATGGAGTCGAGCTTGAGGGCGAATTCGAGGTCGGCGCGAAACCCGAGGCCGGCGAGCCGCCGGGCGTGCTCGGTGGAGACGAGCGCCCGGGCGAGGTCATCCTGGAGTGCTTTGTACGCGGCCCGGGCGGCCTGCGCCGCATCGTCAAGCTGCGTCGTTTTCTTCGCCAGCCGCGTCACCAACCCACCGGCGCAGGTGAAGTCCTCAAGGCTGAGCCGGCCGTTGTTGCCGGCGCAGAGAACCGTTACTGCGTCCATGCCCGCGACCGCGTCCGCGACCGCGCTGAAGTTGACGAAGCAGCCGATGAAGGTTGTGCCGGAGTCTTTGGCCGCGGCCAGGGCCTGAGTGCCGTTGGTGGTTGTGAAGATGACGACCTTGCCGGCCACGACTTCCCGGGTGTATTCACGGGGCGAGTTGCCGAGCTGGAATCCCTCAATCCGCTGGCAGTCGCGCTCGCCGCCCAGCAGGACCTCGTTCTCTGCATAGGGCTCGGCCAGCCTCATCGCCTGCTCAACGTCCGTAACCGGCAGCACGAACTTCGCGCCGCCGGCCAGCGCCGCGACAATCGTCGTCGAGGCGCGGAACACGTCAACGACCACGATTCCGGTGCCGGCATCGCATCCGGCGAATTCGTGTGGAACCGGGGCGACGCTGATTCTCACGCGGCAAGTTCCTCGTCGAGCATGCCGATTCCCAGCCGGCCCCGGCGGAAGCGGCCGCTCTCCATCAGCCGGCGATGGAGTCCGATGGTTGTGGTGATGCCGGTGACCGCGGTTTCGGCCAGGGCCCGGGCCATGCGCGTGATGGCCTGCGCGCGGTCCGGCGCCCAGGCAATGATCTTGGCCACCAGCGGTTCATAGAGCGACGGCACGACGTATCCGGGCACGAGGTAGCAGTCCACTCGGATGCCCGGGCCGCCCGGCATCCGCACTTCGGTCACCAGGCCGGAGCTGGGCTCGAACCCCGCCTCCGGGTCCTCGGCGTTGATTCGACACTCGATGGCATGGCCCTCGGGCGCGGGCGGCTCGGCCGGCAGGATGAGTGGTTCGCCGGCAGCGGCCCGGAGTTGCTGCTGCACGATGTCCCGGCCGGTGACCATTTCCGAGACTCCGTGCTCGATGTGCAGCCGGCAGTTCATTTCAAGGAAGCAGCAGTTCTCTTTGTCGTCCATCAGGAATTCGACCGTGCCGACATTGGTCAGGCCTACCGCCTTTCCCAATGCCATCGCCCAGTTCCCGAGCCGGCGGCGTAATGGTTCGCTGATTGCCGGCGACGGGCTTTCCTCGAGCAGTTTTCGATACCGGAACTGCACCGAACAGTCGCGCTCGGGCAGGAATGCGACGTTGCCCTGGTGGTCGGCGAGAAGCTGGATTTCGATGTGGCGGGCGCTGGCCAGGTGTTTCTCGATGTAGACCCGGCCGTCGCCGAATGTCGCCTTGGCCTCGGCCTGGCACATGCGGAACCCGGTCTCGATGTCCTTGTCACGTTTGACCATCCGCATGCCGGCGCCGCCCCGCCCGGCCGCGGCTTTGACCAGGACTGGGTAGCCAAGCTCGGCGGCCAGCTTCGCGGCGTCGGCCGCGGTCGCGACTTCGCCTTCAGAACCGGGCACGACCGCAAGGCCGGTCTCGCGGGCAATCTGGCGCGCGCGAATCTTGTCCCGGGCGAGGCGCATGGTCGCGGCGCTCGGCCCGATGAACGTCAGCTTGCAGGATTCGGTCGCCTCGACGAACTCCGGCGAGTCGGCGAGAAAGCCGTATCCGGGGTGGAGCGCGTCCGCCTCGGTAATCTCGGCCGCTGAGAGAATCCGCGAAACGTTCATGTAGCTGTCCTGCACCGGGGCCGGGCCGATGCAGACCGCTTCGTCGGCCACGAGTACGGGCAGGGAGTCACGGTCGGCCTCGGAGTAGATCAGGGCGGACGGCACGCCCAGTTCCCGGCAGGCGCGAATGATGCGCAGCGCCACCTCGCCGCGATTGGCGATGAGGACCTTCTTGAAGGGCAGGGAAGTGGCCATGCGTCAGTCTGCAGTTTGCAGTTTGCAGTTTGCAGTGCCCCGAGGCCCGGCCGTCCGACAATTGGTCACTGGGAACTGGTAACTGGTCACTTCCTGTGCGTCCTACGCCCGCTCGACATATTCGTTCGTCCGCGTGTCAATCTTGATTCTGTCACCGAGTTTGACAAAGAAGGGTACGGTTACGACCAAGCCGGTTGTGAGCTTTGCCGGCTTGCCGCCGCCGGTCGCGGTGTCGCCGCGGCCGGTCGGCCCGGTGTCGGCGACTTCGAGCACGATAAACATCGGCGGCTGTACGCTCACCGGCAGGTCATCCATGTAGGAAACGTCGATCTCAAGGCCGTCGCTTAAGTAGAGCGCGCTGTCGCCAAGCTGTTCCTCGCTCAGCGCAAATTGCTCGTAGCTGGTATTGTCCATGAAGTGATAGCCGATGTGGTCATGATAGTGGAACTGCGCCTTCCTGCGTTCCATCTCGACCTCGTCGAACTTGGCCTCGGATTCGAAGCTCTCTTCAATCTGGACGCCGGACTTGATGTTGCGCAGCTTGGCCACGACCCGGGCCCGGCGCTGGGCGGTCCGGCTGCGCGTGCAGGACAGAACCTGGTAGACGCCGTCCTTGAACTTGATGAGCACTCCGGACTTGAATTCATTGGGCGTAATCATCGTCAGTTACTCCTGTTTCTCAATCTGAAATCTGGACGGGCCTAGAGCTCAATGAGCCGCTTCGGGGTCCTGGTCAGGTTCGCGTGCCCGGTTTTCGTGACGTGCACCATATCTTCGATTCGGACACCGCCGATTCCCGGCAGGTAGATGCCCGGCTCAACCGTGACGACGTCGCCGACGGCAAGCGTGTCTTTGCTGGTGGCGGCAAGCCCGGGCATCTCGTGGACCTCGATGCCGACGCCGTGACCAAGACCGTGGCCGAAGCACTTGCCATAGCCTTGTGCTGTGATGTAGTCGCGCGCCGCGGCATCGACCTTGCGGGTCGCGACGCCCGGTTTGATGACGGCCAGAGCGCGCCGCTGCGCTTCGTGGACAATCTCATAGACCTTGCGCAGTACGGGCGGAGCTTTGCCGACAAATACCGTGCGGGTCATGTCCGAGCAGTACCCGTGAATCCGGCAACCGATGTCGAAGGTGACAGCATCGCCCTGCTTCAGCTTCCGGTCGCTGAACCCGGCGTGAGGCTTGGCCGCGTTCGGGCCGGACGCGACGATCGAATCAAACGCCACCTCGCCATGCTGGCGGAACTTAGACTCGATCTCAAGCGCCAGGTCGCGCTCGCGCACGCCCGGCTCGACTAGCTTGAGCATATTCCCGAATACGCGGTCCGTCACGCGCTGGGCATCGGCAATCTGCGTGACTTCGGCCGGTTCCTTGGTCCGGCGCAGGGCCAGGACAAGGTCTCGGGTCGGGACCAGCTTGGCCTTGGGGAATTGCCTTCGGAACTGCCTGAACCGGCCGAGCGTGACGTGGTTCTCTTCGACCCCGAGGTGCCGGAAGGACTTGCCCCATTCCGGGGGCGGGTGGGAGGCGAGGTCGCGTCCAAGCACCCGCTTGCGACAATCCTTCACCTCCGTGCGAATCTGCTCCTGGTATCGGAAGTCGGTGTAGAACCAGCAGTCATGGCGCGTGACGAGCATCAGCCCGTTCGAGCCGGTGTATCCGCACAGATAGCGGATGTTCGGCAGGTTCACCACGACGAACCCGTCCAGTTTCTCGCGGCGCATCAGCCCGCGCAACCGTTCTATTCTCTTAGACATGGCATCGAATTCTAGGGGAAGTCAACTTAGAGTCAAATGAGGCAGCGTTGACCTGGAGTCGAGATAGGAGCCTGTCACGAAGACACAAAGGCATAAAGACGGGCGCGCGCCCGCGCCGCGGGTCTCCAGTTTGCAGGTTGCAGTTGGCAGTGAGCCCGCGCAAGGCGCGGGAAATCCAAAGCTCCAAGTCCTAAGTCCCAAACCAGAATCTGCGTCATCTGCGTAATCTGCGGATAGTCCTATCCGGACTGCCCGGCCACGGCGGGATTTGCCTGGACCGGGCGACGCGGTAGAATCAGACCATGAGTTCATCCACTCCGCGGGTAGAACGTGACTCCCTCGGCGAGTTGGAACTGCCGGGCAGCGTGTACTACGGAATCCAGACCGCGCGGGCGATGGCCAACTTTCCGGTATCAGGTCGAAGCCAGCCGGCGATCCTGATTCGTGCCTACATACTGGTCAAGAAGGCGGCGGCGCTCGTGAGCATGGAACTGGGTGCGCTCGACCGGGCGAGGGGGGAGGCGATTGTGCGGGCAGCGGACGACGTTCTCGGCGGTGGGCTGGCCGACCAGTTCCCGGTCGACGTGTTCCAGGCCGGGGCCGGGACGTCAACCAACATGAACGTCAACGAGGTGCTGGCCAACCGGGCACTCGAACTGCTCGGGCGCAGGCGCGGCGACTACGCTCACCTGAGCCCGAACGACCACGTCAATATGGCCCAGTCTTCGAACGATACATTCCCGACCGCATGCCATCTTGCCGCGATGCTGGCCGCGCGGCCGCTTGAGGCGGCGCTGGCGCATCTCGTGGCTGAATTGCGGCGCAAGGCCGGGGAGTTCAGCGCGGTGCGCAAGACCGGTCGCACCCACCTGATGGACGCCTTGCCGGTCACGCTCGGCAACGAATTCGGCGCGTGGGCCAGTGCGGTCGAACGGGCCGCGGAGCGGGTCGCTCAACGCCGGGAAGACCTGGCCGAGATTCCCATCGGCGGCACCGCAGTCGGGGCAGGGCAGAACGCCCATCTCCGTTTCCGCGAACTCGTCGTGCGCCGGTTGTCGGAACTGAGCGGGCTCGCGCTCGTTCAGTGTCGGGATAGCTTCGAGGGCCTGCAGAGCCGGGCCCAACTGGCCGCGTTCTCCGGCGCGCTCAAAGAGCTGGCCCTTGAGCTCGTCAGGATTGCCAATGACCTGCGCCTGCTCGGGTCCGGGCCGGTCGCGGGCCTGGGTGAAATTATCCTGCCCGCGGTCCAGCCCGGTTCTTCAATCATGCCGGGCAAGGTCAATCCGTCCCTGGCCGAGTGCCTGGACATGGTGGCCTTCCAGGTCGTGGCAAATGACACCGCGGTGGCGCTGGCGGCCCAGGCCGGCCAGCTGGAACTGAACGTGATGATGCCCCTGATCAGCCACAACCTGCTCCAGAGTTTCAGCCTGCTCATCAATTAC
>CAIVTL010000580.1 GCA_903908785.1 Caldifarciminota bacterium
AACAGGAAGATGGCGAAGATATTCACAATCCATGGCACAATCATGGCTGCGTAGGTGTCTATCCAGCCGAGCTTGAAGAGCATGGTGTAGGACGGCACGAGATAGACCGGCAGAGGTATCATCATCAGGGCGAGGAAGCCCATGAACAGGACTTCGCGGCCGGGGAAGCGGAAGCGGGCAAAGGCGTAGGCGGCCATGATGCCGGTGACAAGCACGCCGGTGAGGCTGAGGAAGGCGACGAGGACGGTATTGAAGAGGTAGCGCCAGAGCGGAATCTGCCGGAAGACTTCGACGTAGTTCTGGAACTGGGGCGACCTCGGCAGCCACGTCGGCGGGAACTTGAGTGCCTCAAGCGGGGCCTTGAGGGAGGTGGAGAGCATCCAGAAGAAAGGCAACACCATAGCTACGCCGCCCAGCATGAGCAATATGTGTATGGGTAGGGTGCGGAGGCGGCGGGTCATCGTTGGAAGTCCGAATGACGAAGCTCGAATGACGATTCAATGCCGAATGACCGAAGTCCGAATGCCGGACGAATCTGTGTAATCTGCGTAATCTGTGGATAGTCTCCGGTCCCATCCCCAAATCCCAAACGTTCTGCAACTGGAAACTGGAAACTGGTCACTGGGGGGTTGTTGAAGAAGCTACCTCTTGTCATTCTGAGCGCAGCGAAGAATCTTCGTGACGATGATACTGCGCGAGCTAGAAGACCCTTCACTTCGTTCAGGGTGACATGAACGGGGTTTCTCAATAGCCCCACTGGTACCTGATGCTCATCCATATTGGACGCGGCGTTCGAGGAAGACGCGCTGGAGGATGGTTAGCGCCAGGATGAGGAAGAAGGCGAAGAAGGCGATGGCGGCGCCGTAGCCTAGTCGCCAGAGTTCGAATGAGTTCTCGTAGAAGTAGTACATCACGACTTTGGTCGTGGAGAGCGGACCGCCCGCGGGCGGGCCGGTCATTATCCAGACCTGCGCAAAGGTCTCAAATGCACTGATGCAGGACATGATGAGGACGTAGTAGGTTGTAGGCGATATCAGGGGCCAGGTGATTCGCCGGAACATCGCAACGCGGCCCGCGCCGTCAATGCGCGCGGCTTCGTAGTAGGATTTGGAGATGTTCTGCAGGCCGGCAAGGAAGATGACGATGTTGTACCCGATGCCTTTCCAGATGCCCATCATCACGAGCGAGAGGAGCGCGATTGAAGGGCCGCGCAGACCGGGCGGAAGCTGGACCGTGGGACCGGCGATGAGCTGGAATAGGCCGCGCGGGTCCTGGAGCCAGCGGAAGCCGGAGATGTGGAACCACGAGAGGATGTAGTTCAGGAGGCCGCGGTCGGGCTGGAGTATCCAGCGCCAGACAACCGATACCGCGACTATCGAGGTGACGACCGGCAGGTAGTAGATGGTGCGATACGCGCTCAAGCCCCGTATCTTCTGGTTGAGCAGTATGGCAATGAAGAGCGCGACGAAGAGGATGAGCGGGACTTCGAAGAGGACGTACCAGCCGGTGTTGAGGAGCGACTTCCAGAAGACCGGGTCGCGGAGAACCGCGACGTAGTTGCCGAGGCCGACAAAGGCGCGGGCCCCGGCCATGCCCCAATCGTACAGGCTCATTCGGACTGAGAGGATTATCGGGATGACCCGGAAGGCGACGAGGATGACCAGCGCGGGCACAAGATAGGCGAGGCCGGTGAGCGATTCTCTGAGTCTGCGGTTCACAGGGATTTCACCACCAAGACACCAAGGCACAAAGAGGGCCGGACGGGAGCAGTAATCATGCTTGTGTAGCTTGGCGAGTATAGCGGTGCGGGTCACAGGGTCAACCACGGCGGCGTGGCCTTGGTCGTCCGTGGCTTGAGCTTGAGCTTGGGCTTTGTAGACTTGAGGGGTGAGACGCGGAATCGCGATGATGCCGCTGCACTGGGGCAAGGCCCCGGCGTGGTTGTTCGACCGGATGGTCAGGTTGTGTCGGGCGGTGACGGAGATCGTCGTGGCGGACTATGGCGCGCCCGAACTGCTGCGGCGGTTCAGCGACCCGGTCTGGTTCCAGAGTTTCGGCTGCGTGCTGGGGTTTGACTGGCATTCGTCGGGCGTGACCACGACAGTGTGCGGTGCGCTCAAGGAAGCGGTGAAGGGGCAGGAGGCGAGCCTCGGTCTATATGTCTGTGGCGGCAAGGGTGGGGCGTCGCGCAAGACGCCGAGCGAGATTGAGGGGTTCTCAGAGAAGTTCAGCCTGGATGGCGAGCGGCTGGTGCGGGCCAGCCGGCTGAGCGCCAAGGTCGATTCGGCGGCGCTGCAGGATGGGTTCCAGATATACCAGCACGTGTTCATCGGTACGACCGCAGGGAGCTGGGCGGTGGTCCAGCAGGGGATGAACACCGAGACGCGCTGGGCAAGACGGTATCACTGGCTCTCGGAAGGCTTGCAGGACTTCACGGTCGAGCCCCACGCCGGGATTGTCTGCGACCAGACGGGCAAGCCGCTGAACATGGTTGCGACTGAGGCCGACGACGCGCGGCGGGCCGTGGTCGCTATCTCGGCGCAGTCTCCCGAAGTGACAGTCCATGACCTAGAGCATATCCGCGCCCTGGGCATGCCGGAGCAGCATCCGGTCGGGCTGGCAGATGTCAGGCCCAGCCACTTGCGGAAGGTGCTGGTCTCGACCTATGAGCGGCCGCCCGCGGATTTCAGCAGCCTGCTGCTCGGAAAGGGCATCGGGCCGAAGACCGTGCGCGCGCTGGCACTGATTGCCGAGGTGACGCACGGCGCGCCGCTGAGTTTCCGTGACCCCGTGACCTACACGTTTGCGGTCGGGGGCAAGGACGGGTGGCCGTACCCGGTTGACCGCAACGCCTACGACCGGTCAGTTGCGTTCCTTGAGAAGGGGATTCGGGAGGCGAAGCTGGGGAACAAGGACAAGCTGGAGGCGTTGCGGCGGCTGGATGGGTGGTCTCGTTCTGTCGGAGCGAGCGAAGTCAGAAGCCAG
>CAIVTL010000581.1 GCA_903908785.1 Caldifarciminota bacterium
ATTCCCGCATCAGCCGCAGATAGGTCCGGTAGTCGTCCTCGTGAAAGAACACCGACTGCCGCCGCGTTCCCCGCTGAGTAACATGATGAGGAACCGACGGCACCACAATCCGAGCCCAGCGTGCCATAGCCCCATTCTACCTCGAACCCGCTAGGAGTCAATAATCTTTTATTGTGTCCCCGGAATTCCCTGTGTCCCCGGAATTCCCGTGCTGGTGCCGAAGCGGGGCGCGAGTGAGCTGACAGCTTTCAGCCTACAGCTTACAGCCTTTCCGAGTTGCAGAGTCTTGATGGTCACGAGTCTGACGTTGACCCCGGAAGGGCGTTGAAAGATGGCGGGGTTTGAGCGGGTCGGGAAATGAGCATAAAGTCTTTATTATCAGCGAGTTGGGAGCGGATGCAAGGCAGGAAAACCAAGGGTAGGGGTCGCTTAGGGGGGAGTATCTTAGGAAGCGACTCGATTTCAATCTGAGGAAACATCGATTGGTACTTCAAAGGCTACAACGTCTTGAGCAACGAGGGATTCGACCTGAGGAACAACTTGCGAAACAAGTTCAGAAACAACGCGCGCTGCGACGACCGAAGCAGCTCAGGATTCACGTTGAGATAGAAGCTGAAACACAGCTTACGACGCAGCCGAAGATACTACGCAGTATGCAACTCAAGATACGACGAGACAAACGGCGAATCGAGCGAGGCGAGGTTGAGGTTGAGGTCAAGGTTGAGGTTGAGATTCAGGCGAAGACGCGCGTGCCGACGCAGGTCGCGACACAGTTCAGCATACGTTCAGATGAACAGCGAGACGTACTTCGAGGGGCACGACTTAAGGACGAATGACGAAGTGGAAAGTGGAAATGGCGAAGTAGGAATCAGGCCTTCATGGAACGGCCGCTTCGCTGAAACTCCAAATCCCAAACCCCAAGTCTCAAGACCGATTCCCGGCATCGGGCGGTGGTTCATCTGATTGGCGATTGCCGATTGTCGATTGTCGATTGCTGGAGCCGGGCGGTGGTCCTACCGATTTTGGATTGGTGATTTTGGATTGTTGATTGAGGACGGCGGTTCGGCTTCCCGAGTCGGGCGGTGGTTCATCTGATGGAGGTCTGCCTGATTCCAAGTTCCGGTATCGGGCGGTGGTTCATCCTGAGAATCCGGTCGGTCCCGGTTCCGTGTGCCTTCGGGCGATGTCCATTCCGGCTGTGCAGAAAAGCACCGGGCCCAGCAATCTGGGCCCGGTGCTTTTGTTTCTCCTGAAAATCTAGCGAGTATCAGTGCCGGCTGAGGCGTCGCGCCAGCCGGATGGCGGCAAGCATGGACCCGGGTGAAGCGCTGCCTTTGCCCGCTATGTCGAACGCGACACCGTGCAATGGTGAGGTGCGGATGCGGCCAAGGCCGAGTGTCAGGTTGACGCCTTGGTCCCGGCCGAACGTCTTGGCCGGAATCATGGCCTGGTCGTGGTAGATGGCGACGAAGCCGTCGAACGGCAAGTCCAAAGGACAAAGTCCAAATGACAAAGTGCGACCCCGACCCAGACGGGCGATGGCGGCGTCGGCGGGGATGGGTCCGACGGCGTCGATGCCTGCCTCACAGGCGCGGGCGACACCTTCGGCAATCCGCGCCTCTTCGCCGAGACTGAACTCAAACGCGTGCGGGTTGAATGCCATCACGCAGATCCGCGGTCGCCTCACGCCGGAGTCGCGCAGGAACCGGTCCAGCAGCGCCGCCTTCTCAGCCACCGCGGCAGCGGTTATGTGGCGTGACACGCGGGCCAGCGGTTCGTGGATGGTCACGAACACCACCTTGAACTTCGGGGTCCATGCAAGCATGGCGTGACGTTTCGCGCCCAGCCGCTCGGCCAGAAACTCGGTCTGGCCCGGCCACGTGAAACCGGCCAGGCGCAGGGCTTCTTTTGAGACCGGCCCGGTGACGAGCGCGGAAACACGGCCCGCTCTGAGTTCCTGCACTCCGGCTTCGAGGCAGGCAAACGCGGCCGCGCCGCAGCTCTGCTGCACGCGGCCCATCTTGAAAGCGCCGAGCCGCCGGGCGACATCTTCGACGCACGAGAGGTCAACCCCGGTGCCGAGCCGCTTCTGCTCACGTTCGAACACGCCGAAAGACCCGAACACCCGGCAGCGCAGCCGCGGCACGAGGGACAAAGACTTCAGGATAATCTCCGGCCCGATGCCGGCCGGGTCGCCCATGGTGATGCCGAGTGGCCAAGTGGTCGAGTGGTCCAGTGGTCTAGTGTGGGACGAGTCCTTCACTTGATCACTTGACCCC
>CAIVTL010000582.1 GCA_903908785.1 Caldifarciminota bacterium
AGCCTCAGGCTACAAGCCTCAGACCGCGAAGGACTGCCGGGCTAGATGGTCCGGCGCAGGGCCGCTGCCTCGGCCGTGTCCTTAGGGTTCTTCTTCATCCATGCGTCAAGGACCAGACGGGCGCGTGGACGGTCGTTGAAGCGGGTGAGCAGCGCGTCTATGTATCGGGCGGTGTTCGGCCAGTCCGGCACGACTCTGGCATACCATGATTCTAGGGCGGCTTCGGCCTTGGCGTTGTCTTTGAGCCCGGTTCGGTACATTTCCGACAAATCCCAGTAGAGTTCGGGCGCGATTGGCACGAGCGTGAGGTAGAGGCTCTCCGCGGCGGCGAACTTGCCTGCGGCGCGGTAGATTGCGGCCTGGGTCCATGTGACCGCCCCGCGGGTCGAGCGTTCCTGCTTGACCATCTTGCTGGCGGAGTCAAGGTAGAGCTGGGCTTTGTCAACCACGCCGACGTCGGCTAGGTTCTTGCTCGTCAGGAACAGGACCTGGGCCTGGCGTTCCTGGTCCAGTCCGAGGCGGACCACTTCGTCGCTTGCCCTGATGCAACTGGCGGTGTCGCCGTTTCTGGCGGCATACTGGGCGATGTCGAGGTACGCCTTAGCATAGGTACCGAGCAGGCCCACGGCGTTGTCGTCCTTCACGACGCGCGGGTCGAGGGTGCTCTTGAGCTTGAGGCGGTGGAAGAAGATGTCAGTGGTCGCGGGCCCGTCGAGTTCCTGGCCCGGGGGTATTTCCCGGCCGACCACGAGCAGCGCGAGGCCCTTCTGGAGCAGGTGTCCTTTCACGTCCTCCATGTTCGAGGGCTCCACCGTGGTGGCGAAGTAGATGGGAATCCGGGGGTGGTAGTCCTTGAACACGCGGGCCTGGAACTGCTCAGGAGTCACGGCGTAGTCTTCGGGCCACTTCAGGGTAATGCCGGAGTTGGTTGCGACCATGTCGCGAATCATGACGTCACCCAGGCTGAAGTGCCGGGTGTTGTCCTCGCTCGACAGTCCGCCCTTGCTGAGTCTCACGATTATGTCGTCGCTGAGCGATACCGGCGCTCCCCATTCCTTGAGTTGGAGGCAGTACCAGTCGGTGTTGAGCAGTGAGAGATTCGCCACGGCCACGCCCCAGCCTTTTGCGACCTGGGCTCGGAAGCCGTAGGTGATGGGCTCGACCGTTTTCGGAATCTTGTTTTTGGGATAGTCCGGCAGGGCGCGCTCGGCTCGTGCGGCGCTGTCGCTTACGGCCGATGGGACTTCCTGTATCATCCAGAATGGGAAGGTGTCGTTGTCGCCGTTGGTGAAGATGACGCCGCCGTTGTCGCAGGAGGCAAGGACGTTGTAGCCGTACTCGGCCGGAATCCAGTTGCCGTGCCGGGAGACTACCGGCATGTTGAAGCTCAGGACGAGGAACGGCAGGAGTGCGGCCAGTACCCCGGCACCGTACATGATGAGGGATTGGGGATTGGGGATCGGGGATCGGGGCCTGACCTCCGACCCCTGACCCCTGACCCCTGAGCCCTGAGCCCTGAACCAGACGCGGGTCTTCTGCCGCAGCCAGTACAGGAAGGCGTTCAGGCCGATGCCGACCAGGATTGTGTAGAAGATGAACGAGAAGGCGTAGAAGTAGTCACGCTCGCGCACCTCCAGGTACATGTTCTGATGATAGGTCTGCCGCACCAACGCGGCCCGCGGGTCGGACGATGAGAACTTGTTGTTAAGGTAGGTCAGGAGTCCCCACGAGGCAATCAGGAACGCGGCCGTGAACAGGGCAGCGGTCTTGCGGTCACGGCGCCACTGGCTCCGGATGCCCCAGATGCCGAGCAGGGGAGGGATGAGGCCGACCAGCGCCGGGAACAGCTTCAAGGGCTGGAGGAACACGGTCTTGGAGGTGACGAATAAGTCGAGGTTGAACCGGCCGGCCCATTGCCAGAGGAAGTAGCGCAGGTAGTACTTCAACTGTTCGAAGTAGCCGGCGAGCAGGCCGTAGTTGGGCGGTGCGTTCCGGTAGTTCTGGTAGTCGTTCTCGATAAGGTACTGGGTCTGGCGGGGAAACAGGCGCATGGCGTTGTACTGCTCGCGCCGCAGGGACGAGGCAAATGCCTGCCAGTGGTTGGGGTTGACTTCGTTGACGTGCGGGTGGAGGCCGGAACGGATAAGCAGGAAGAACTGCACCGTGCCCGCCACGAGGAACAGCGTCAGCCCGATGAGCGCGTACTTGGTGTCGAGCTTCTTCTTCGTGTGCAGGTAGTACAGGTAGGCCCCGTAGCCGACGGCGAGCAGCAGGAACAGGGGCAGGTTGGCGAACATCCGGTCGAGCAGACCGGCAATCGGCGAGGCGAGGAACAGAACCACGTTGTCCATGACGAGGTTCCGCGCACCATCGGTTGAGCCCTCGGTCGTGGCGCCGGCGAAATACGCGAGCATGAACATGCCGACGAACACCAGCATGGCCATCCAGACCTGCCGGTCTTTCTCCGCACCTTCCAGCATCCTCATTCCGAAGTAGAAGACCGCGGTGAGCGCCAGGCCCCACAGCACCTTGGCCATGAAACCGGGGACCACGCCGACGGTCAAGATGATGAGGTAGAACCCGAACAATTCGGCCAGGCGCAGGTCGACCACGGAGCGGCGGTCAACCATCAGGAAGAACGGTATCA
>CAIVTL010000583.1 GCA_903908785.1 Caldifarciminota bacterium
ATACTTATCCAGCCAGTTGTTGGTGCTGGGCGGGCTCTTCTGGTACTTCAGAATCTTCTTGACGATGTTGTCGATGTCCGTGCTCGAACTGGGCGATATCCGCGCCACTGCGAGCTCAGGGTAGTTATCACCGGCCGAATACGGCTCGATATCTGCATACCAGAAGTCGCCGTAGCCCACGCCGCCCTGCGGGTGCATGGGTATCTGGCCATACTCGCCAACGAGAAGCACGAACTGCAGAACGTGCGGGGTTACCCGAAGGTATTCCTGGTTGATGGAGTCCTTGATTTCTACGTCGGTCCAGGAGGACTTCCAGATTGTGCGCACGTCGTACCCGCGTTGCTTCACCCAGCCAAGCAGCGAGTCGTTCAGGTACGAGTTCGCCTGCCAGGCCGAGTTGCCGATGACAAGGTAGCGGACGCCGGCAGTATAGTCGGTCTGCGGCTTCACACCGAGCTTCGCGAAGTTGTCCACGTACTGGGAGTACATCGGGAACATGAAGCTCGCAGCGGTCCGCGGATAGGCCCCGCCTGAGTAGTCAACGCGGACACGGATACGGGTGGCGACTTCGATTTCGCCGCGCGCCGGGTTCACCTTCACCGGGTAGACCTGTAGGCTAGTCGTGGCGAGGTCGCGCCACACGCCGTTCCGGGCAGACGACAGGTCCATCGCCGGATAGCTGACGTCCTGCGAATAGAAACCCGCGTCCTGCACCAGCGGCCCGGGCTGCTGACCGTCGAGCAGCGGCGGCTGGAGCGGATAGACGTTCGCCACTTTCAGTGTCCGGGTCTCGCGCGCCAAGACGCGGCAGGACACCTGCGCGCCGTTCGGTATCGCGAGCAACACCGACACTTTGGGAACCTGCGGCTTGCCCTGCTCAAGGCTTGCCATCACTTCACCCGGCAGATTCACCGTCGAGAACTCCTTCCCGTCGGCAACGGTCGACGTCACTTCGACGCCCGGTACCGTCACCTCGAAAGTTGTCCCGGTGGTGTTCTGGTCAAGGATGGTGACTCTGGCGCTGCCGGCGCTGCCGCCAACCGACATCCAGTTGGCAAAGGTCAGCCCGACAGCCAATAGTACCGCCATGGCGGTGACTACGCGCTTTGTCATCAAGGACCTCCTCTGGTCATTTTGCTAACTGATTCTGCGTGTCTATATCAAGACTGAAGGGAAGCCTTTCAGCTCCCCGACTCTAAATTATAGAAGGTTGACCGGCTAAGTCAAATAGCGGCCTCCCGGCTGTAGCCTCGGTGGTTGATTCCGATCCGGTTATCGGGCCTAGCGCAGGAGCACCAGCTTCTGCACGGCGTCGCCCTCGCCGGCCCGCACGAAGTACAGCCCCGGCGCAACCTGCCGGCCCGAGCCGTCGCGGCCGTCCCAAACAACTGAGTTAGGAGTTAGCAGTGAGGAGTTGGCAGACACGATACGAACCAGGCGGCCGGAGCTGTCGAACAGGCGCACTGCAGAGCCGGCACGGAACCCGGGCCCGAGGGCAATGGTCGTTCGCCCGCGGCTCGGGTTCGGCCATACGCTAATCCACACCGCGGCGGACCGGCCCGCGATTGTCGGCTCCTCGACGCCGGCCATCTGGACCGGCTCCATCCTGAGCGCGGTTCCCGCCCTGAGCGGCGCGGAGACTCGCGGATACCAGTCGTTCCAGGTGTGGCACAGCCCGGCCGAACCGTCGGAGTTCTGCAGCCCGACCGAAAGTGCCTGCGGGTAGTTCAGGTCGTGATACTGGACCACGATTGAGTTGTCGCCAGTCGGCGTCGGCACGGTCCGGTCGTAGAGCAGCACCTCGACCTTTTCCCACATACCGCTGACCGCGAAGTACGGCACCGAGTCGAACTCGACAATGAAGCAGTGGGCGGCGCTGTCGAACCGGTACCAGACTGCGCCACCCTTGGTCGGATCAAAGTTGTCCCACGCGAACGCAACGACGTTGGGCGGCGCGCCGGCGTAGGGCAGCGCCACGTCACGGAAGTCGCAGCGGTCGGTCGAGTCCGCGGCGATGAACC
>CAIVTL010000584.1 GCA_903908785.1 Caldifarciminota bacterium
ACCCCTTCAGGAGGTACGGCGAGCCGGTCGAGCCTTTGTACGCATACGCGATGCTCGTGCCGCCCTTGACCCGCGTGTTGGACACCCCGAGCGGGACGTCTTTCTTCTGGGTCCAGGCATTCGCGGCCGCATCGTACTTCCAGAAGCCCGACTTGTTGTTGCCCTTGGTCGCGTAGATAACGCCGTTGCCGTCGGAGCAGCCAACCGAGCCCTTGCTCGGCAGCTTGCCTTCGGTCCCGAGCAGCCACGGGGCGAGCACCTTCCAGGAATCATTGACCGGGTTGTACGAGAAGAAGTCCGGCTGCTTGTTGCCGCGGGAGGCATAGATGCGGCCCGTGCCCGCATCAGAACCCGCCGCGTCATACGCCATCCAGCCGCCGTCCTTCATGGGCTTGGCTCCGGCCGGCATCGGGGTCTTCGTGGCCCAACCGCCGCCACCGCCGCCGCCGGTGGTCACCGTCACCGAACCGGTCGCCTTGTCGTTGGTCATGTACATGTCCGGCGAGAGTTCGGTCGAACACGACGTCGGCCACGTGCCGACGACCGATGTCCAAGTCGGGAACGTCACGTACACGGCCGTTCCCGGCGCGTGGGTCGTGACGGTCGCGGTCTGGTCGTAGGTCTGGAACTTCATCCGCACGGTATACGTCGCCGGCGTCGTTGTGCCGTAGTTGTACACCGAGCAGGCAGGCGTAACCACCACGCCCTCCGCAATCGACCCCGCCGGCGCGAGAATTACCATCGTGCCGACATCGGGCACGTTCACGGTCACTGTGCCGGTCGCCTTGTCGTTGGCCGTCTTCATGTCAGCGGTGAGCTCGGTCGAGCATCGCACCGCGTTGCTGCCCCGCACGGTCGCGGTCCAGCTTGGGAACGTCACGTACGCGCGTGCACCGGACGCCAGCGTGGCGACGTAGGCCGCGCGGGTGTAGCCCGCACCGACCCTCATGCGGACGCTGCAACTCGCCGCCGCAGTGCCCCAGTTGGAAACCGAGCACGCCGGCGTTACGGCCACACCGGAGTCCACGGCGCCAGTCGGAGCAATCAGACGAGATACGCCGACGTCCCTGACGCCGACGTTCGTGGTCCCGGTCAGCTTGTCGTTGGACGGGGTCCCGTCGCTCGCGAGGCGCGTCGAGCAGGCAATCGCCTGGCTGCCGCGCACTGTCGGGGTCCAGCTCGGGAAGGTAACGTACGTGGCCGTGTGCGAAGCCTGTGCCGTCACGGTCGCGCTGTCGGTATAGCCGGAACCGATTTGCATCTTGACCTTGTAGGTTGCGGCCGCGGTGCCGAAGTTGTACGTCGAGCAGGCAGGCGTAACCGCCACCCCTGAGTCAACCGCGGCGCCCGGCGCCACCAGCGCGCGGACTCCGACGTCGATGGTCGTGGGATTGGCGGTCCACACCAGCGCGTTGACAATCTGCCGTACCCACTGCCCGCTCAGGTAGTTCCCGATTTCCTGGACCGGGAAGAACCCGAGGAAGACCGTCCGTTTGCCGGCCGAGTCGTAGGCAGCAGCCTGGACGCGGCTGCCCGAGTTCCAGTCGGAGAGCCGGGTCGTATAGGCGGCGTGGGCGATGGAGGTCGAGTTGGTATTGTACTCACCGGAAGTGATAGTACTGACGCCCTGCATGACCGGATGGCTTGGAGCGTAGATGGTACCCATGGAGAGCGAACCATAGTAGTCGCCGGACATGACTATCGGCAGGTACTGCGTCGCGTACCGGCCGGCGATCTGCCCATCGGCGAAGACTGTGAGTACGACGCCGCCGCCCAGTTCCATGAACTTGGCAAGCGTGTCACCCATGGCGGTGGGGTTGTAGTAGCTGTAGTCGGTAAAGGTCAGGATTGACTTGTAGCCGGCGGCGATAAGCGAATCCGGCCTTCGCAGCACCTGGGACCTCGGGTCGAACCAGTCGGCCGCCACAATATTGCCGTTGGAACTGTCCCGGATAGCGTTCTGCAGATAAGGATAGGAGGTCATCGCTTCGGCCGCAACAACCAGCACCTTGAAAGCGCCGGGCCGGGCCACTGATACACTCCCTGTCCTCTTGTCGTTCCCGCTGTTCCCGTCGCCGCTCAGCTCGGTTGAGCACTGCACCGCTATCGTGCCGCAGGGGGACGCGGTCCAACTCGGGAACGTAACGTAAACCTTGGTGCCGGCCGGGTGGCTCGACACCGTTGCGGTCTGGTTGTAGGCGCCGTTGTTGATTTTCATCCGGACGCTGTAGCTCTCGGTATTCTGCCCGATGTTGGCGACCGAGCAGGCCGGAGTTACCGTCGCGCCGCTGTCCACCATTCCGGCCGGGGCCAGTATGAGGGAAACGCCGACGTCGTGCGCCGCCTGCGCCGGCATCCCGAACTTAATGGCGTAGCTGTTCTTCAGGTAGGAACGCGTGACGTTCAGACCGACATTCTGGCTCGCGTTCTGAATACCGATGTAGCCGTAGCTGGTCCAGGCGTCGGATGACTTATACTGGAAGACGATGGAGGAATCGGCCTCATTCAGGATTAGCTGGAACGAATGCCAGCCCGACTGGTAGTAGCGCGGCACCGAGTCCCAGGTCACCACGACCTTGCGGTTCGGGCTCGAGCCGTACGTGCCCCAGCGGATGATGCCTTGTGAGCTGGCCCCCGCGTACAGGTCCCAGCAATAGGGACCAATGCAGTTCGGGTCGATGGACGTACTCGGAAAGGTGTACTCGTTGTAGTTCGAAGAACCGTAGCTGAAGTTGATGCTGCCGTTGGAATTGACGTAGCAGGTCGAGTAGCTGGCCCCGCGATAGCGGAAGTTCCAGCCGAACGCGAACGTCCAGTAGGTGTCGTCGCCCGTGCCCGTGTACGTGTAGTTATTGTCCCAGGAGTAGGTCGGGCCGCCGGACTCATCAGAGTCCTTCCAAATGTACCCGTTCCCGTCCGGGCCGCCGTTAGCATCCTGCTGGCCCTGCTCCGACGGCGAATGCCGCATAGCCTGCTGTGTCGCCAGGTAACGGGCCGGGTCGGTCTGCTTTAGTTGTTGCAGGTCCACCGGGTTCTGGGTCCCGGGTTGGGTCGCTCGAGGTGCGGGCGATGTGCCCGACACCGCAAGCGCGACGCTGACGAGAAACGCCAGCATCACGGTCGCCATGACTTTCCGCATTCAGGCCTCCTTTAAGGTCCTTGGTTTGTTTGCCGCTTCGGGGAGGGCTGGGCAGGATAACTGCCATGTTCCCATCCCCGCGCTAGGCGGTGACGGGATACGCAGTCCGCCCTTCGGACGGCGCCTTGCCAGTTGTGATGAGGTAGCCCATCTCATCCGGTCGCCGAGTGTCCTCTGTTGATTTCGCCTACAGGACATCTGACGGCCAGCGAGAGAGGATACCGCCGCCGACCCGGCTGTCAATGAAAATGCCGGCCCGGGCTGCGCGGCGTGCCGCCGACCGGGCATTGATTCGTTTGACAAGGCCGGGCCGCGCGGATATTCTGTCCACTCAGGGGTCCATGAGTTTGCGCCGGAACTCGGGCTTGACGGAGCAACACTACTATCCAAGGCGACGACTAAATCGGATAACCGCCATGGAGTGTGGCGAAGCAGACCCAGCCTCGGGTTACGGAGCAAACTTCCATACCCCGGAGTCGCGAAACGTATAAGAGGAGGATGTAGCGTCATGAAGAAGTGCTGTTCCGGACTGGCAGTTGTGCTGCTGTCGTTGGTCGTTTTCGGCGTGGGCCACGCCCAGGTTGACTTCCACGGCGTGCTTAACCCGAATACCCATTCGGTCTGGGTGGACACGGTCATCCTGGTTGTGCCGCCCGCAAATGAGACCATTGCCGTCGTTGGCTGGGGCTCGGACTCCGCGGCCTATGATACCTTCGA
The DNA here is from genome assembly GCA_903908785.1 of Caldifarciminota bacterium. Lineage (GTDB taxonomy): Bacteria > Hydrothermota > Tepidihabitantia > Tepidihabitantales > Tepidihabitantaceae > UBA2258. The sequence goes on from CAIVTL010000584.1 coordinate 3,857, forward strand.
ATTCTCCGACCCCCTCGTCTGGCCGTTGCTGGTCGACTTGCGGGTGAGAGTTGACACCCTGCACACCCAACAGGTAATTCCCGGGCCGGGAAACGGGCAGTGGTACTCGTTCTCGTTGGTGCCTCCGCCCCCGCCCAAGGTGCAGTTCTACGGTCAGACCGGCGTTCTGGAGTCCAAGGCCGCGATTGGTCGCCGGCTTCGCCTGAGCGTCAATCCCAGCGTGGTGACGGCGCAGACAACAATCAAGCTGCAGTGTGGAGAACCGGGCCCGCAGGTGATCGAGGTGCTGGACGCTGCCGGCAATCTGGTTCGCTCGCTCAGTTGCGTGGCCGGAGCGAACGGATTCGCTACGGCGACGTGGCACCGTGAGGACGGGCTTGGGCGACTGGTGCCCGCCGGCGTCTATTTCTGCCGGCACGCCGCATCCGGCTCAGTCGCGGTCCGTAAGGTCCTCGTAGCTAACTAGTCCTTTCCTGTCGAACCGGAACCGCCCGCAGCCGGGCGGTTCCGGTTTAGTTCCAGCCGGGTCATCGCCCAACGCCAGGCCGGCGCGCAACACCACCGGCTCCCCAAATCCGATATTGAACCACAGAGCACACAGAGATTCTGAGGGTACGGAGCGGAATACCGACCTGCGCCCGACGCGGTACTACAAGCGTGCAGGATCATCGTTTTCGCGACGTTATTTCTCTC
>CAIVTL010000585.1 GCA_903908785.1 Caldifarciminota bacterium
ACAGATGCCGGATGAACCCGACCGTGTCAGTCACGAGCACATTCACGTTCCGCGCCAGTTCCCATGCCTTGGTGTTGGGGTCGAGCGTGGCGAACAACTGATCCGACACTTTCACGCCGGCATTGGTCATGCGGTTGAGCAAGGTTGACTTGCCCGCATTCGTGTACCCGGCAAGCACCACCTTGAACATCTCGCTCCGGCGGTCCCGCTGCACTGCCCGTTCCCGGTCAATCCCTTTTAGGTCTTTGCGCAAGGCCGTAATCCGCTGCTCTATTTTCCTGCGGTCGACCTCGAGCCGGGTCTCCCCCGGGCCGCGCGTGCCGATGCCGCCACCCAGACGCGACATCTCAACGCCGAACCCGGTCAGCCTCGTCCGCTGGTACTCCAACTGGGCCAACTCCACCTGGATTTTGGCCTCAGCAGTCCGGGCGTGCAGGGAGAATATGTCGAGAATCAGGGCGGCCCGGTCAATCACCCGGACCTGGATTGCGTCTTCGAGGTTGCGCTGCTGAGTCGGAGTCAGCACCTCGTCGAGTATCAACAGGTCGATGTGATGCTGTTTGCAGGTCAGTCGCAGGTTCTCAACCATCCCCTTGCCCACGAGCGTCGCCGGGTCGATTTTCGGCCTGACCTGAATCAACCTCTCGACCACGACGCCGCCGGCTGTTGCGGTCAGGGCAGCCAACTCGTCGAGCGAGTCGGCCTTGGCCCAGCGCATCCGGCTCGAACCGGCAACACCGACTAAGAGAATCCGCGAACTCATACAGCTATCCTCACTTCCTGACCCCGGATAAATCAGAATTCAGATACCAGAAACCAGAATTCAGAATTGACCGGGCTCCTGATTCCGACGTTCTGCCTTCCGCATTCTGATTTCTTACTTCTGAATTCGGCTTCATCCCTGACTACCTTTCTGCAGCATGACGTGCACGATGCGGTGGACTACCGTGACAAAGCTGCCCACGGCAATCACGCCGAGCGCCAGAGGCATCCAGGTGCGCCCGAGGAAGAACGCTCCGGCCAGGAGCACGAGCACCCGCACCGGCCGCTCAAACCACCCGACCTTGCACTCACGGCCCACGCCTTCTGCCCGGGCCCGGACATAGCTGACCATGAGCGAGAACACAAGCGCCGCGACCGCGAGGAGCCCGAACCATGAATCACGGTAGTACCAGTATAGCCCGACCAGCACCAGCGCTTCGCTCAGCCGGTCAATTGTTGAATCCAGGAACGCCCCGAGGGCGCTGGTCGTGCCGGTCCGACGCGAGAGTTCGCCGTCCAGTGTGTCGCACAGCCCGGCGAGTGCCGCCAGTACGCCGCCGAGTATGAACCATCCGGCGGCGAAGCAGTACCCGGCCCCGATGCTGAGCGGCAGACCTACAATCGTCACCGCCGTCGGCGACACGTGCATCGCCGCCAGCACACCGACAAGCGGCCTGAGCAGCCTACGTCCCTGCTGCTTCGCCGTTTCCTTCATCTTCCTCTTCCTCGTCTTTGGCGCCGGCAACCACGACCACAGTCTCACCCTTGAGTTCGTGGTCGCCAATCTGCGCCAGCACGTCGGTTATCTTGCCCCGCAGGGTCGTCTCGAATCGTTTGGTCAACTCGCGGCAGACCACCACGTCCCGGTCTCCCCACAGTTCCAGCATCTCCTGCAGCAGGCGCTTGACGCGCCGGGCCGCCTCGCAGTAGACGGTTGTCCGCTCTTCGGTCTTGAGCGCGGCCATGCGCTTGCGTCGCCGGCCGTCGCGTTTGGGCAGGAACCCCTCGAACGCGAACCGATCCGAAGGCAGACCGGAGATAACGAGACCGGCAAGCAACGCCGACGCTCCCGGCACCGGGATGACCGCAATCCCGGCCCGCACCGCGGCCCGAATCAGGTAGAACCCCGGATCGGAGATGCCGGGCGTCCCGGCGTCGGTGATGAGCGCGATGCGTCCGCCCTGCCGCAACTGTTCGAGCAGTTCCGGAGTCCGGCTCACCTTGTTGTACTCGTGGTACGAAGTCAGCCGGTTCCGGATGTGGAAGTGCTGAAGCAACAGACCACTGTGTCGGGTATCCTCGCAGGCAATCAGGTCAACCGTTTTCAGTACCTCGACCCCGCGCTGCGTCATGTCGCCGAGATTCCCAATCGGCGTCGAGACAACGTACAACCCGGGGATGAGCACTTCGCTCCGGATTTCGCGCTCGGCCGCCGACTGGCTCAACTCATCCTCCCGCCCGGTAGCCGGGATTGAACCGCCGGGACCGCCAAGCTGCTCCTCGTAACTCGTAGCTCGTAACCCGCAACTCGTAACTCGATTCCCAGCCTCCTATAGGTCATGAAACTCAACCTCGGCGGTGTCGGTATCAAGCATCGCCACCGTGGCGCGGCCCGAGAGCCAGCCGCAGGCCTCGCCGGGATTGACGACCGCCGGCCCCGTGCCCTCATGCCGCAGCTTGTGCGTGTGACCGTGCAGGTAGAAGTCGCAGTCGGGCAGGGGCTTGAGCGGTTGGTGGGACACGACGATGCGTTTCCCTCCCAGGTCAAAGCCATAGGGGCCGTCGTGCAGCGCGAGCCCGAATTCCTCTGCCCGCTCCCGCAGCGCCGCCCGGTCGCCGTCGCAGTTGCCGTACACGCCGCTGACCGGCATGCGAAGCCCGCCAATCTCCTTGAGCACGAACTGGGCAACGATGTCACCACAGTGCACGACAAGGTCCGGCTTTAGCCGGTTGAACAGCGCCACCGCCTTCCGCACGTTGTCCAGGTGGTCGTGCGTATCCGACATGACTCCGATTCGGCTCATTGCAGGAGGTCGCGCAACGGCTCAAACCTTCGGAGCCGCACCGGGTGGCGCAGCTTCTTGAGTGCCTTGGCCTCTATCTGCCGGACCCGCTCACGGGTGATGTTGAATATCTGGCCGACTTCTTCCAGCGTCCTCGGGCAGCCGTCGCCGAGCCCGAACCTGAGCCGGAGCACCTTCTCCTCGCGCTTGGTCAGCACCGCCAGCGCTTCCTCGAGCTTCTCGCCCAGGAGCGACACGCCGGCAGCGTGGGATGGCGACGCGGTCTTCTCGTCGTAGATGAAGTCACCGATGAAGCTCGTTTCGTCGTCGTCAACCGGCTTGTCGAGCGATACGCCGAACTGCGATATCTTGGTCAGCGCCTCGATCTTCTCCTTTGGGGTCGAAAGCCGCTGTGCCAGTTCCGCGACGGTTGCCTCCCGGCCGGACTTCTGCATGAACTGGCGCTGGATTTTCGCGACCTTGTTGATGGCGTCGATGATGTGCGCCGGCACGCGTACCGTCCGCGACTGGTCGGCAATCGCCCGGGTAATCGCCTGCTTTATCCACCAAGTCGCATAGGTCGAGAATTTGAACCCCTTGCGGTAGTTAAACTTCTCAACCGCCTTTATCAACCCGACGTTGCCCTCTTCCAGCAAGTCGGCAAACTCCAGCCCGCGGTTGGCATACCGTTTGGCGATGGAGATGACCAGGCGCACGTTGCCCTCGATCATCTTGTCGCGCGCCGCGAGAATCCGGTTCTCGCAAGACGCTATTTCGACCAGCGCCTTCCGAACGTCGGCCGTGTTTCGGTCCAGGAATTCATGGCACTCGCGCAGCTTGCGCCGGGTCTCGGTGGCCTCGGGCGTTCCGTCCCGGCCCTCCGCCTTTGCCACCAGCAACTCGCGCGCCAGGCTCAGCGCCTCGGTGCCCTTGCTCTTGAACTCTTCGATCAAGTTGTTGATCAGGTGATGCTGCAGCGACAGCGTCTGGACCCGGCTGAATACTATCTTTTTCGCCTCGCCAATCTGCCGGCGCACCGGCACCGACGACTTGCGCTTCTTCAACTTCTCAATCCGGTCCGCCTCGCGCCGGATGTCGCGCAGGCAACGGATGAACCGCTGCCGGTCCCGCCAGAGCGCCTTCTTGTCGAACAGGCACTCGAACTCAACCCGCGCAATCTGGTCCAGCGACTTAGTGCCTTCCTCGATTGACCAGCATTCCTCAACCAGCCGGCGCATCATCGGCACCGGGTCAAACAGGTGCTTGATGATGCTCTTGTAGCCTTCCTCCATCTCCTTGGAGTGGCGTATCTCCTCTTCGCGCGTGAGCAGCGGGAGTTTGGACAGCTCGCGGAAATACGACTTGGTCGGATCCTCGGTGCGCTGGATTATCGGCTTGGGCCCCTTGTGGATAACCGTCTCCGGCTCTTCCGCCCGGGTCTCGGTCATCAGGATGCCGCTGCGAGCAAGACCGGCTACAACCTCCTCAAGCCGGTCTGTCGACATGAGGACATCATCCGGCACCAGGTCTTCCAGCTCCCCGTACGTAATCCGCTTGTCGTTTGCCGCCTTCTCATACA
>CAIVTL010000586.1 GCA_903908785.1 Caldifarciminota bacterium
ATTGAACCACAGAGCACACAGAGAATTGGAGCGTACGGAGCGGAATCCCGGCCTTCACCCACTCTGTACTACAAGCGTGCAGGATCGTCGCTTTCGCGACGTTGTTTCTCTCCTCCGCCTCTGTCTTCGTGCCGGATTCCGTCTCCGGACATCTTGACATTTGACATTTGCCTTTTGACCTTTGACTTGCGACCTACGAGGCCACGCTGTGTCCATCTGCGTTCATCTGTGGTTGATCCCCTCCGGTCTTCGGCGTCCTAACCCAGAATCTGCGTAATCTGTACTGCAAGGCCGCAACATCATCGTTTTCGCGACGATGTTTCTCTCCGCCGCCTCTGTCCTGAGGCCATTTGGGTCTTGAAAACCGTCGTCAAGTACCGCCCCCGGCGACGCAATGCTCGGGTTCGGGTCGGGACTCAATCTGTACTACAATCTGTGTAATCTGTGGATAGTCCTTTCCGCGTCCGCCATTCTCGCTTCTGACATCTAGCCTCTGGCTTCTGACTTCGTCGGCCGAGACCCCTCCTCGGCGTCGGGGCGACATTTCGTGTCATCTGCGTCCATCTGCGTTCATCTGCGGTTACGTCGGGTTTGGTTGCGGCCTCCGAGGCCGCGCCATGAAATCTGTGGATAGTCCTCTCCGGTGACTTTGCGGGGTGCATTATTCCGGGGCCGAAAGGCAGCGCCGCTTCGCGGAAACCCCAAATCCCAAACCCCAAATCCCCAACGAGAATCTGCGCGGGCTGCGGATACACGGCAACTTAGCAGGTGTGCATTATCTCGGGGCCAGGCAGCAGTCGTCTCTTCGCTTCACGCAGGGTCAGGCCGTGGCGTCGGTCTCCTATACCAAGTAGTATACAGGCCGTCCGGCCGGCTTTCGAGCCTATCCGACAGCGGCTCCGACGGTTAGGCGGAGGAGCCGCAACTCAACGCCCGGTGGGGAAGATGGTCTCCCATGTTGTGTTCGACGAGGTCCTTGCCGTCGTGGCCAAGGCCGCGTTTAAGGCCGCGCTCGACTGGGCGACCACGGCGGCGGCGGCGGCGGTGATGAGTGCGGTGATGGGCTGGGTCTTGGCCGCGGTTTGGACCGAGGTTTTGACCCCGGTTTTGGCCGCCGCGTTCCGCGCCGCGGCTCGGTGCGCTGGTGCCGCCGCTGGCCTCGCCCTCTGCCCCGTTGTCTGGCTCGCCATTGGTATGGCCGCTTCGAGAACCGCGTTCGGCGTCGCTTTGGGTACCGAGTTTGCCGGTTGAGGTTGAGGTAGAGGCAAAGGTTAAGGCTGAGGTTCAGACCAAGGAATGGGTTGAGGTTTAGGTTGAGGTTTAGGTTGAGGTTTGGACCAGCATTTGAATTGAGCAATGAACGAACTTCTTCCGCGAGCAATGCGAGAGGCAGTTTTGTGAGTGATTGGCGAAACTTTGGACGGAGCTTTGATTCAAGCCTTCAGGTGAGCGCTTGAATTAGCTTTCCGGTGAACTTTCGGATGAGCGCTCTAGGAAGTTTCCCGGCGAGCTCTCGAGCGCGGTTTTTACTGCGAGTCAGAGAGTTCGTCAGTTAGCGTTAGCAGTAGCAGAGGTCGGTCTTGGCGATTGGTAGTGGGGTCAGGGGCGAAGGAGGAAGGATGAGGGCGGAACGGGCGAAGCCAGATGTCAGAAGCTAGACGTAAGAAGTCAGAAGTGAAACCGGAAGTGCTCCAGTGCTCTAGTGGTCAAGTGGAGGAGGGGAAAGGGGAAATGGTAAAGGTGGAAGGAAGCGCTTCAGCGGTCGAGTGTTAGGAACAGGGATAGAGAGAGCGAGGGACCAAGGGGTCGAGGGGCGAGGGGTGATGGACAACGATGAGTGATGAGCGCTGAGTGATGAGTGGCGGATGTGGCGGAGGAGGGAAGGAGGCGGGAAACCGGAGGTCAGGCCGATGCGGAGGGTTGGGCCAGGCGGATGTTGATTGCCCGCCAGGTTTCTGCGTTGATGAAGTGGTTGAAGGAGGGTGCTGCGTCGAAGGTAACTTCGCTGCCCGGTTTGCCTCGTTCCGGCATGTCGGCCGGCGCGCAGGCAACCACGAATCCGTTCGCCGTTCGGACGGTCCACCCGGCAGATTGGAGTTGCAGCGTTCCGAGAAGCCCGTTCTGTACGCGCCGCGTGTGGTCTGCGTCGCGCCGGAGTTCGATGTGCCGGTTGGCCTCGCGGCTCCAGATTTCCATGCAGTCCCGGATGGTGTTCGGGTCGTGGGCGTAGTCTTTGCCCGGGTCGGTGCAGCCGGCCTCGGCCGCGGCCTCCAGGACGAAGAGCCGGGGCGGGACGGTCCAGCCGGAGTCGCGGAACTGCCTGAGGGCGAACCGCAGTTGCTTGAGCGCGATGCCGTTCCACCCGATTCTGAGCATCAGGTCCGAGAGTTCGACCATCATCATTCCGGTCTGGCTCGGCGCGTCGCTGTAGAGCAGCGCCCGGCAGAAAAGGACCATCGCTGCCCGGATTTCACCGAGGTCACGCAGGAGTCGGGCGGCTTCCGCGAACGCCCAGCGCCCGGATGGCAGTTTCCGTCCGAACTCCGCGCAGATGGCGAGGGCGTCGTGCGGGCTGTCGAGCATGAGGTAAGCGTCGAGTTTATGCAGCAGGAACCGGTCGCGTTCGGGCGGAAGCGGTTCCGGCATTTTGTCGAGCAGGAGGAGCGCGGCCGCGGCCCGGCCGGTGCCGAGCAGCGCCTGCAGCAGGCAGTCGTACCAGGATGCCTGCGGGCTGAGTTCGCCGTCTCGCCCGGGGCGCCGGGCCTCGCGGAGCTTGGGCGGGTCGGACTGTGTTGCCCGGGTCTTGACCAGGTCCCACTGCCGCGCCCGGGCGGCCTCTTCCATCAACGCGAGCCTGACCAGAGGCCATCTCCATTTCAGACCTGCGTTCAGCAGGGGCTGGGCGCAGGCCTCGAGCTTTTCCAACGGGCAGTCGGGGTCACGCCGGAGAAACCGGCCGTGCAGCCAGGCTTTCAGGACCTGTTGGTGGCAGACCGGCGAGTCCGGGAACAGCCGGCTGAGTTCGTCCGCGAGCGGCAGGGCTTCGGTGTGGCGTCCCAGCCGGCGCAGGCATTTGAGGAGCGCGGCTCCGGCTTCCGGTTCACGGGTGCGGCGCCAGAGTTCGGCATAGGCCGCGGCCGCCGGCTCGTGGTCCCCGGTGTCCAGCAAAGCCTGCGCGGCGAGCCCGAGTTGGTCCAGCGGGGTCTGCTCGACAGTGTCCGCGTTCATGGGAGGATTTTTAGCAGAATCCGGGCCGGGTGTCAATCTCGGCGGCGAGGCAGGAGGAGGGAGGTAGCAGGAATGAGGAATGAGGAGTGAGGAAGGAGGACCGTCCGGCTACCAGGTTGTCGCCACGTCGGCGGTGGTGGCGCGCGGTTCGAGGGAGAGGGCGGCGGGGGCGCAGGCGGTGCGGCATATGCCGCAACCCCAGCATTTCTTGCGGTCGACGATTACGCCGGCTTGACGCGGGGCGGCGGTGATTGCACCGAAGGGGCAGCGTTTGACGCAGCGGCGGCAGCCGGTGCAGAGTTCCTCGTTGCGGCGGATAACGTCTTCGCCCTTCCACATAATGCGCACGCCGCCGCGGAGTTGGAGTTTCATCGCCATGCACCCGCTGGGCAGGTCGCAGTTGCAGAGGCCGGCGATGAAGGGGGTGATGAAAGTCCATGCCGTGTGGCAGAGCCCACGCTCTTCGGCGCTCTTCAGGTACGCTATGGCCTGTTCTTTGGTGAGCCGATCGAATCCTTGGGAAGCCGGGCCGCCGGAATAGTCACGAAAGCCCTCTGCCAAGAGCCCGTCGTGCTTGTTCACCGTCATGACGATGCAGCAGGACTCGGCGTTGGACTTGGGCTGCATCGCGCCGCGGCAGACGCACGGCAGGCGCGTGATGTTCGTGGCGATGTCGAGGATTCCCGCGCACTCCTCGATTGGCACCGGCTGGCCGAAGTGATGCTTCTGCGCCGCGGCTTCGGGCCGGCGGGTGAACCACTTTCTGGCCGGCCTGGGGATGAAGCGCAGCGCCGCGAGCCCGGCATTGGCCGTGCGCCGGTTGGCCTCGAAGTTGCGGATGAAGTCAACAATGAACCCGCGGCGGCGCAGGTCCGACTCGAGGTCCATGGCATAGTTCTGGGCATTCGCATACCAGCGCTTGCCCTCGCCGTGCTGGACGCAGAAGTTACACATTACGTTTCATTCTAGCGGTTGGAAGTGAGGAATCAACCACGGATGCACTGATGGCGGGTTCGGATAATTCAGAGTGCAGAAATCAGAGACCAGAATTCAGAACGCCGGGGCGCAGGGAATCAACCACGGATGGACACAGATGAACACTGATGTGGCTTGGAGAATTCAGAAGTCAGATACCAGAGACCAGAATGCAGAAGTCAGAAGCGGCGGACAGCGATTGGCGAATGGCGAACGGTAGACTTCTGTTCTGATTCTTGGGCCAGAACCGACATTGAGCCACGAAAGCACTCACGAAAGCACGAAACGGATGGGTGTGGCATGACTCTGGTCCGTTTCATCCGATTTCGTGTCTTCGCGGCCATCAATCTCGGGATCAGGGTCTTGGGCCAGACGTGACTCTGTTTCTGGTTCTGCTATGCTTAGATAATGGTCAAGAACGCGGCGGCGCTCGCGCGGTTCGAGACGGAATTCGTCCGTAGCGAGCCGGCCGACTTCGGTCGCAACCTCGCCATCGTTGAGGCGCTGGCGCAGGAGGCAATAGCCCTGGGCGTGTTCCGGCGGCAGGACCCACTTGAAGGCATCGAGACCATCGTCCGCGTGGCCCGGGCAGTCAACGGTGTTTGAAGCTCTACTAAAGCTCCTGGCCCGCGAGCTCGACCGGGCCCGAATCGCCTACATGGTCATCGGGGGCCAGGCGGTTCAGCTCTACGGCGAACCCCGCATGACCCGCGACATTGACCTGACCCTCGGCCTCAGTAGCGAAGGGCTCGACCGCGTCCTCCGGGTGTGCGTTGCGTGCGGGCTCAAGCCCCTGCCCGCCGCCCCGGCGGAATTCGTGCGTGAGACCATGGTGCTGCCCGCGCTCGAAGAGCGAACCGGCATCAGGGTAGACTTCATTTTCTCGTTCACAGACTATGAGCGGCAGGCAATCAGCCGCAGCCGGCAGGTTGAACTCAGCGGCGGCAGCGTGCGTTTCGCGGCGGTAGAAGACGTCCTCATCCACAAGCTCGTGGCCGGCCGGCCCCGCGACGTGGAGGATGCGCGCAGCATCGTCATCAAGAACCCCGGTCTCGACCGCGGCTACGTCGAGGATTGGCTTGGTGGATTCGACCGCGCGCTTGACCGCGACATCACTTCCTCGTTTCGCCTGCTCCTTAGAGCCTGACCGCGGGGCGGGCGACACATTCCAGATTCGAGATTGTAGATTGAAGGTTGGCGCGTTGCGCGAGTGACGAGTTACGGGTTGCGCCCGCGCCGGGCGCGGGAAATCTCAAACTCCAAACCCCAAATCCCAAACTGCAAGACGGAGTTGCGAGTTACGGGTTACGAGAGGTGGGAGGCGAGTTACGAGTTGCGAGTTGCGGGTTGCGAGCTACGAGAGGCGGGAGGCTAGAGGCGAGAAGCGAGCGGCGGTTGGCGACACTTGGCCTCCTCTGCGGTTCGTCCTCTCCGGGCCCGCCCTTTGCCATTTTCACTTTCCCCTTCGCATCTTGGCGTTCTTGGCGACCTTGGCGGGTATCTCATTTCCGATTTGCGATTGTCGAGTGTCGATTGCCGGAGAGCGGACAACGGCTAGCGGATGGCGGTCGGCGGCTTGAGCTTGGGCTTGTGCTGGGGCTAAGGAAGGAGCCGGAGGAAGCGGCGCTTGCCGACTTTGAGGACCGTCGGCGACTGGACTTTGACCAGCAGGGCCGCGTCGGTGACACGTTCATTGCCGAGGTGGAACGCGCCCTCAAGCAGCTTACGGCGGGCTTCGGTCTTGGAGGGGAGAAGGCCGGCGGTGACGACGAGGTCAATGATATTCACACCGGCGGCGGGAATCTTGAATTCGGGCATGTCGTCCGGCAGCTGTTTGTCCCGGAACACGCGGTCGAACTCGGCCGCGGCTTCGTCCGCAGCGGCGCGGGAGTGGTAGATGGCGATAACGTCTTTGGCAAGTTCGGCTTTGATGTCGCGCGGGTTCGCTCCCGAGGCGAGTTGCTGCTTGACCGCGGCAATCTCCGGTGCGGGCTGGTCGGTACAGAGTTCGAGGTAGTTGACGATGAGGCTGTCCGGGATGGACATGAGCTTGCCGAACATCTCGCGCGGGGCCTCGGTGATGGCGACGTAGTTGCCGTAGGACTTGGACATCTTCAGCGTGCCGTCGAGGCCGACGAGCAGGGGCATGGTTATCACGACTTGCGGTTCCTGGCCGAACTCGCGCTGGAGTTCGCGGCCCACGAGCAGGTTCCAGTACTGGTCCGCTCCGCCGAGCTCGATGTCGGCTTTGACCGCGACCGAGTCGTAGCCCTGGAACAGAGGGTAGAGGAGTTCGTGGACGTGAATCGGGTCGCCGGCGGCCAGCCGTTTCTTGAAGTCTTCGCGTTCGATGAGCCGGGCGACCGTATACTTGGCAGCAAGTTTGATAATGTCCGTGCCGTTCATGGGCTTGGACCACTCGGAGTTGTAGCGGAATTCGCAGCGCTCAGGCAGGAGTATCTGGAAGACCTGTTCCTTGTACCGTTCCATGTTGGCCTGAATTTGTTCGTCGGTGAGTTGGGGACGGGTCTTGGAACGGCCGGACGGGTCGCCGATGCTGCCGGTGAAGTCGCCGATAATGAGCACGGCAATGTGGCCCGCGTCCTGGAACTGGCGGAGCTTGCGCAGGGGCACGGCAAACCCGAGATGAATGTCCGGGCCCGAGGCATCAATGCCCAGTTTGACGCGGAGCGGCTTGCCGGTCTGCCGAGATTCCTCAAGCTTGGACTGAAGCTCAGCCTCGGTTTCGAGGCGGTCAATACCGCGTAGCAGAGGGGCTAGGGGTTGGGGGCTAGGGATTGGGGTTTGGGATTTGGGATTTGGGATTTCCCCTCCTAGGGGCTACATTCGGTAATTGCCGAAGTCTTCGGGGTTTACCGTGCGCATTTTCTGGCGGAGGTCCTTGAGCCGTTCTTCGTCTTCGGCGGTAATCCATTGGCCGGCCTTTTCCATTACCGCTTCGGCGATGTAGATGGGCGCTTCGGCGCGCAGGGCCAGGCCGACGGAGTCGGATGGCCGCGCGTCTACCGCCACGACCCGGTCGCCGGCTTCAATCACGACCTCGGCGAAGAAGGTCTCGTTTTCGAGCTTCGTGATTATGACGCGGCGGATGTGGCCATTGAGTCCTTCCACCAACAGACGCATCAAATCGAGGGTCAGAGGCCGGGGAAACTTGGTCTTTTCGAGGGCGTAGGCGATGGCCGAGGCTTCGAGCGGGCCGATGAATATCGGCAGGACCCGGTCGCCGTCGCGCTCGCGCAGGAGCACGACCGGCGAGTTGTTCACATTGTCGAGAAGGATTCCTTCAACGCGTACTTCAATCACGCAGGTTCTTCGGCGACCCAGAGCTTGATTGTCGCCGAGACCTCGTGACCGAGTTTGACCGCGATGTCATACACTCCGGGGCCTTTGATAGGCTCGGCCAGGACGATGGAGTGTTTGTCGATTTCATGACCTTCCGCGGCCAGCAGGGTGGCGATGTCGGCGTTGGTAATCGCGCCGAACGCGCCTTCCTGGCCCATCTTAATCGTCGTCTTCACCGAGACCAGGCCGAGGCGGCCGGCGAAGTCAGTGAGCCGCTTGGTTATCTTTGCATCCTTGGTGGCAAGTTGTTTCTTGATGGACTCAAGCTGGGCGAGCTGGGCCTTGGTGGCTTCCAGCCCTAACTTGCGGGGCAACAGGTAGTTGCGGGCATAGCCGGGTTTGACGTTGACGACCGTACCGCGCGTCCCGACCCGGTCGATGTCGGACAGCAGGATGACTTTCATCAGGGGTTGAACGGAAGCAGCGCCATGCTCCGCGCCGTCTTGATGGCGCGGGCGAGGCGGCGCTGGTGCCGGGCGCAGACGCCCGACATCTTGCCGGCTACAATCTTGCCCTTCTCGGTGAGGAAGTCGCGCAGGTGCGGGTCCCGGTAGTCGACTTCAGTCATGCTACGGTCGCAGAAGTAACAAGTTCTCTTGCGGCGAATTGGTTGCTTACGTCTCATATGGTGTCAGTGAGGATAGAGAAAAAGCCGTGACTGTCAAGGATGGCGCGGCTGCGGCGCGAGTTGCCAGTTTGCAGTCTGCAGACTGCAGTGGCGGAAAGTGCCCAAGTGTGCGAGTGCTCTGGGGCGCAAGCGGAGAAGGAGAGTGGCGGAGCGAGCGCGACGGCGAAGTCAGAAGTCAGAGTGCAGAGACCAGAAATCAGGATGACCGGGACGGGAGGACGTGGGGTCGAACTATCGGGTGATGAAGAACTTGGCGGTTGCGGTCTGGCCCGCGGCCCTGAGTTGGACGAAGTAGATGCCCGCGGCCGTACCGGCAAAAACCAGCGTGTGGTGCCCGGCGGCGAGGGTCATGTCCTCGCTGCGTGCCAAGCGCCCGGCCGCGTCGAAGACGCGCAGGCTGACCTTGCCCGCCGCGGGGTTGTCGAATGCCAGCCGAGCCCCGTTCCCGGTCGGAGTCGCGCGCAGACCAAGGAGCGCTGGTTCTGCGGGCTTGCGCTCAGCGATGCCGGTCCAATCGGTGCGGTTGAACCAGACCGAATTGTAGGCTGTCCCGCCCCAGGTTACGTAGACAGCGCCGTAAGTCCCGGGCGCAATCCACTGTATCCGTGGCCGTTCAACCCAGTCGGCTGAGTGGTCGCTGGCGCTATCTTCAGTGGACCAGTCCGTCGCATCGTAGCCCGCGTGGGTGAACACGACGGGTCGGCCCGTGCCGGCGTACTTGCGCTGGACCAGAGCAAGTCCCTCGCCGTGAGTGCCGGTAACGTCCGGCATTTCGTGATTGGCGACTGTGTCGGGCAGGTTCTTCAAGGAGTAGTGCGCGCCGCCGTCATAGGTTACTATGCCCTGAGTATAGAACCGGCTGCCATCATCGTGCGTGTAGGCCATGAACACGGTGTCGTGCCATGCCGCCACGCTGGTGGTACCATAGCTGACCATTGTCTGCAGGGTCTCCATGGAATAGTGCCAGGTGGTGGTTGAGTCATCTATCCACGCCAATGCCGGGCAGAGTATGTCCGGGCGGTAATAGCGTATCCACGATGCCCAAATCCAGTTGCCACCGGTCGAGTAGCCGGGGTTGGTTGCGCAGTCAAGCATGCCGGCGCACCGGCCAATGCCCGTGCCCGAACGGGTCCACGGCTGGCCGGTTCCAGGGGCCCAGGCGAAGAGCAGGCTGTCCCGGGTCGTCCGCGCGAGAGCCCAGACGTACATGCCGGGCCACAGCTCCTCGGAGCCGCACATCGAGATTTCCGTGATGGTGTCCGGCGCGGGCCGGAACATGGTGTCCGCATAGGTCCCGGACGGGAACTGAATCAGTTGACCGTTGGAGGCGTCGAATCTCACGCACAGCACCTGGTTCTCCGGGGGGTACGGGTATGCTACGACGAAGCTGGTGTCGACGCATACGCCTTCAAGGTCGCTCGGAGGAGAACTCCAGTATCCGTTGACGGTCTCGCCCCAGGTCAGTCCGTTGTCGGTGGACAGATACGTGTTGATGTAGGTCCGCGCCCCGGCGTGGCGCAGCAGGCTGACCAGGAGGTTCCCGTTGACAGCGTTCCGGTCAAAGGCCGTGCAGTAGGCGCTGTCGCGATTGCCGATGCGGACGTTCGGTTCCACGTCGGTTCCCGTGGTCGGCACCGGCGTACGCCAGTTTATGGCGACAAAGGCGTTGCTCAGGTCGAACGAGCCGCCAAGGCTGCGAAACTGCGCCAGGGAGGCGTCAAAGTCGCCCGAGTTCCAGAGCAGCTCAATGTGGCGAATTGCGTCATCGGCACCGGGCGTTCCCGGCTCGATGCGAACTCGCGCATTCGCCCGCTCCGCCGGGCTCAACTGCTCCAGCCCGAGCCAGGGCGCGGCCGGCTGAAGCCCGGCAGAGGCCGCGGCTGCGACCAGGCAGAGCATCACGGTGACTGTCCTCATTGACTATCTCCTTGCGTTTGTTGTGTTGCAGACACGGCGGGCTCGCACCAATGCCGCGCACGTCCGCGCGACTCTTCCTACCAATAGTTTCGTGCGCCGTTCTTCCAAGGCGACCTGCGCCCGGGCTCCCGGGCCGGCACATGCTGGTTTCCACGGTCCGGCCGGTCAGGCGGCGCGTGCGGTTCGAGTCTCGGTACAGCCACGACCTACTGGGGCGGCAGGGGTGGGTTGGCGCCGGGCGGCTCGGCGAGGGCGGAGCTGATTTCGAGCTTGCCTTCGAGCTGACTTAAGCGCTTCAGGGCGTCGTCGTACTTGTTGTGGGCGTTCTTGAGGTGGGTGCCGACCGTGTCGAAGTCGTCGCGGAACTTGCCGAAGTCGCCCTGGAGCCGGCC
>CAIVTL010000587.1 GCA_903908785.1 Caldifarciminota bacterium
AACCCGGACAGCCCGCGTGTGCTCTCGGAGATTCAATTCCCATCTCTTACCGCGCAGTCGTACCTACGCGACTCGCTGCTGTACGCCAGCAGCAATGCGGATCTTGAGATATGGAACATTGCCGACCCGACGCAGCCGGTCAGACGCGGGCAGATTCCCGCTCCAGTCGGTGACTTCTGGATACGCGACACGCTCCTGTTCTTCATCCGGAGCGATACGTTCCACGTCTTCAGCATCGCCAATCCGGCCAGCCCGCATGAACTCGGTTCTGCTCCGGAGGCCGGCTCGGCCACGACCGGTTCGGGCAATACGGTTGTTGCCTGTCAGAGCACCGGCTTCGCGTTTGTGGACGTGTCGAATCCGGCCAGCCCGCACGAAGTCGGGTCCTACCCGTGCGGCAACGCACTTTCCGCCGCAGCCCGAGGCAATCTCGTCTGCGCCAGCTACATGGAAACATCCTATCCTTACCCGGCTCGGTTCATCACCCTCGACATCGCTGACCCGACTCAACCGCGCCCTCTGGCCCGGCTGTACGACCTTGGCGGGTACGACATCTACCTCGACAGTTCTCTGGCATTCGTGTCCGGTCGAGGGCCGGGCGTAGAGAACCCGCAGCCATTCCAGATACTGAGTATTGCCGATTCGACGCACCCGGCGCTGGTTGACTCGTGCCGCGCGACTAACGACTACAATTGGGGCGTGTGGGCGAATCTCCATCTGCACTGCGCACTCGTTGCTGACGACTACGACGGCCTCGCCGTAGTTGACGTCAGCAATCTGAGCAATGCGATAGCGGACACGTGGGTGCTTCGAGCCGGGTCCAGCGTTGATGTTTGCGTTGACGGTCAGCGCTGTTATGTTGCGGGCAGCGCCGCCGGCATGAGGATACTGGACGTTTCGGACCCCGCAACCCCAGACTGCGTTGGTGAGTTCGACTCCCTCCTCGTGGATGACGTGAGCGACTGCGTGGCAGCACGTGACAGCTTCGCATTCGTTGCACGGTGGCCGCAGCCACGACTCAGGTCCGTGCTTGTGACCGACCCGACTCGACCTCAGCAGATAGCAGCCTGCTCGACCTTCAACTTTCCTGAAGACATGGTCCTGCGCGACAGCTTCCTGTACGTGGCCGAAGACTACAAGTTCCAGGTCGTCAACGTTGCCCGGCCGCGGGAGCCGCAGGTCGTGGGGACGTGCGGGCTGCCGAATGCGGCCTTGTGCCTGTTCCTGAAGGACAACTTGGCCTACGTCGGAAGCTGGCCGTCGCCCATAATCAACGTGAGCGACCCGACGCACCCTGATACGGTGGGCAACATTCCGCTGCCTGTCGGCGGCATCTACGTGCGGGACACGTTCGCCTACGTCGCGGAGGACTACGATTCGTTCTACGTGTACAACGTAGCCAACCCTGGTGTGCCGGTGCTCCTGGGTAGCTTGGACCTGTCGGGAGGACATCGGTACGGCCAGTACAACCTCAGCGTTGAAGTACTCGACACCATTGCCTACATCGGCGGCTGGCAACTCAAGACTGTCAGCATCGCTGACCCGCGTCAGCCGCGTGAAGTCGGGACGCGCTGGAATCCGCCGTCTCTCTACATCCCCAGACTGACGTACGCCGCGCCATATCTCTACGTCGCTTGTTCCGACGGTGGCGTGTGCATCATGGAGACATTGCAGACCGGAATCAGCGAACCGGCCAGAAGAGTTCTGGCGAATCGTATCCTGGTCTCGCCAACCCTGACTCGGGGTCCAGTTCGCGTCTCCGTGAACGACACAGGCCGGGCATTTAACTTGGAGGTGTTCGATGTAACAGGGAACCTGATACAAAGAAGGACCGGTTCGATGAAAGGGGCACAGACCATCGACCTGACCAGCGCCCCTGACGGTGCATATCTGGTCATGGTCAAGACCGAGGTTGGTATCAGCACGACGAAAGTCGTGAAAACAAGGAGATGAAGTATGAGAAGAACAGGAATTATGTTACTCGTCTTGGCGGCGGTCGCCTGGCCGCTGTCCAAGAGCTATGATGTGGTTCCATACAAATGCCGTGTCGGTACGGCACCGGGCGACCCGATGCACGGCGTCTCCCAATTCTACCGGAACACGCTGGATTCGCTATCAGCGGTTTCCGTCTGGATTGGGGATACGTTCACGAGCGAACCGTACAAGGTCGAAGTGCTCGACTCCGCGACTCTGGAAATGGTCGCGCACAACAATCAGGTTCACGCACCAAAGATGTGGGCGTGGACCGAGTTCCCGCTGACAAAGGACGCACAGCCGGTCAGAGGCAGGACCTATTACGTCCAAGTCTCCCGGCCGACGGGCGGTGCGATCTCATTCGCCTACTGCGACACGAACCCGTACAAGTACGGGAATGCGGATGTTCCCGGCAGCACGCCGCCGCTGCCGGCGGGGTCGGACGTGGCCCTGCGCATTTCTGGTCTTCTTGAGAAGGTGGACTCGACTGTGTGGGGCGCGACGAGCATCATCCCGGGCTGGCTGGACAGGAACCAGCAGGGCCAACTCCTCCGCGGCATCTGGTCGGACAGCATGGATTCGTCCGGTGCGCACTGGGGCACGTTCTACGCACAGTGGAATTTCATCAAGCCCTACCGCGATACCGGTGATTACGAGTTCTGGGATTTCGACGCCCACGTGCGCAACATTGCCGACAGCGCGGGCATGGAGCCGGTCGCAGTGCTGTTCGGAACACCTAAGTGGGCGAGCACCCGCATTGACACGTTTGACACAGGCGCCAAATTCGTAGATACGTCGGTATACGCAGCCCCGCGCGGCATCTTCGACAACGACACCGCCAAAAACTATTGGGGCGAGTATCTGGATTCACTTCTGACTCACTACGACCGCTGGTGGGCGATTCAGCATCCCGACAGCGATACCGTGTATCCTGCCAACAAGGTCCACACGTGGAGTATTTGGAACGAGAGTAATGAAGGGGCTACCACATACTATCGTCCTGACAGTTGGCCGGGCTACACGGGTTGGTGGCGCAGGCCGAACGTTGAGGGCTACAACTACCTGGGTCCCGGGCCGAGTGACATGTGCGGCCTGTATGTTGCTTTGTGCGAGAGCGCGGCAAATGCAATCCACAGGCATAGCGGGCACGAGAATGACCGTATAGTCGTCGGTGAGCTGTGCGCCGTGGGCGCGGAAGATTCGTCCACAGCGCTGGTCCCCGGCAAAGAGTGGCTCCGCCAGATTTACGCGCACGCCGCGTCGCGGTTCTGGGACGTCGTCTCAGTGCATCCCTATCAGGGCGAGGACCTATTCGACCCCGCCAAATTCGCCGACGATGCGGAAACCCTGCGCGCCATAATGCGCGAACACGGCGACAACTCGGAGCTGTGGAATAGTGAGTTCGACGGAGGCATACGCAGCGCGGTAACGGCGGAGCAGAGCGCGAACAACCTGTGCGAAGCCTTCACGTCTACACCGGCGCAGGCCGGGCTGCCGGGAGGGACCTTTGACCGGAGTTGCTGGTGGCTGTCATGGCAGCCACCCAAGTGGGCGCCGTGGGGTTTGTTCGACTCGTTCATGAACCCGCACCCCGGCTTCTTTGCCTTCAAACAGGTGACTCGCACTCTGACCGGTAAGCGGTTCAACGGCAGGGTGACGACGGGCGACGCATGGACGGATACGCTGGTGCGGATGTACGAGTTTGAGACGAACGACACGCTGCACAGACGGACGTGGGTATGTTGGCGGAACAGCTTCGATGGCGACGGGACTGACCCGCGTACGCCGCTTGACATTCCAACGACCTCTAATGCGAATGACTCGACCGCTCTGGACTATGACGGCTCGCCGCCGCTCGGCAACAAGAACGCAAGCGCCGACGGCTGGGCCAGAACGCAGATAGGCGTGCGGCCTGTGTTCTTCTCCGAGGCCGACCCACCATCGCGGCCGGAGTTGGTGGTGGACAGCCTGCTGGTGCCGGCACATCCGCAGGTCGGCTCTGTGATGGACGTGCACGCTATCGTGCACAACGAAGGCAACAGTGCCACACCCGGGCTGGTGCGACTAGACCTTCTGTGCAACGACGATTCCTTCGCATCAGGGATGAGCCAGGGTGTCATCCACGTTGGCGACACGTGCGAATACTCCTTCGAAATCAACCCGATACCGGATTGGATGCACGGCTGGTGCCTGTTCTCGGCACGGGTCAATCCGGGCCAGGTCTACGTCGAGAAGTCTGGAACGGACGACAATGTCGGGTATGTTCGAAGGTACGTGTCGGGCAGCCTGACCGGCACGCTGGACGTCGTTTCCCCGCCCGGCGGCCTCAGCAATGAGCCGCTGGCGCTGGTCAAGCTATCCTCGGTCAGCATGGAACACGACACGTCGGGCCAGACGCCGGCCGATTCGGCCCGCGTCATTCAGAAGCGCTTCTCTCTCGTCGGCGACACGCTGCTCGACTCAACCGCGACGGCGTGGTTTCCGTTCACGAGCGATACGTGCGTGTCGTTCGCACTGGGTGAGGGTAAGTACCGTCTGTATGCCCAGTATCGTGATTCCGCCGGCACGGTCAGCGACACGTTTGGCGACACGCTGCATCCCATCATCGTCTTCGACTCGACGGCGTGTGCCGGTTCGATAGAATTCAATTCCGGGGCGCACTTCACTACCAGCACCGGCTGCTCACTTACGATTGCGGCTTCCGACGGCCTGTCCGGGGTGCA
>CAIVTL010000588.1 GCA_903908785.1 Caldifarciminota bacterium
GCGCGCGCGTGCCTGCAGCCGGGTTCTGCTCAGACCCGCTCATCGGGTACGTCAGCTTCGCCTCCGCCCCGCCCGCGGGCACGGCCAATGTCGTCTTCTTCTACCACTACTCGACCAATCCTGACCTCGCCGTGACGAACTGGGACCCCGCGCACGGCAACCACGTCTTCCTGAACACGACCCCGGTCGGAGTCGCGGCGCCGCGAGAAGAACCGGAGGTCAGCCGCATGTCAGCCTGGCCCAATCCGTTCAGGACAGCTATCAGCTTACGGTTGACGGCCCACAGCTCATCGGACGTGCGCATCGTTGACGCTTCGGGCCGTCAGGTCCGCATCCTGTCCGCCCCCCCCTCCCTGCTCCCTACTCCCTACTCCCTGTCCTGGGACGGCCGCGATGGGGCCGGCAGACCGGTTGCGCCCGGCGTCTATTTCGCCGCGCTCGGTACGACAACCCCCAGGCTGAAGCTGGTCCGGGTCCCGCAGAACTGATGCCCGCCGAGTCCGCACATGGCAACTGAGGTCGCCGGAGAACAACTGGCAGGGCTCGCGCGGTACGGCAGCGTGCACCTTGTGGATGAGGTCGGCTCAACCAACGACTACGCTCTCAGCCTCGCCCCGAAGCACGTCACGGCAATCGTCATCGCCCGCAGGCAAACCAAGGGCCGGGGCCGGTTCAAGCGGCCCTGGTTCTCGGACGAGGCCAGCCTGACCGCTTCCCTGCTGCTGTTCACCGACACGCCCGACTTTCCTCATCCCTCTTTTCTCACTCACCTGGCCGGGCTCGCGCTCTCCCGCGCCGTTGAACAGGTCACCGGACTGGCAACACAGATACGCTGGCCCAACGATGTCATCTACAAGGACAAGAAGCTGGCCGGCATCCTGTGCGAGGGCAGAAAGAGCGCGGTCGCGGTCGGCATCGGCCTGAACGTCAACCAGGAATCGTTCCCGGAGGACCTGCCCGACGCCGGGTCCCTTCGCATGGCAACCGGCCGCGCCTGGGACAAGCTTGTCCTGCTTGAGGGCTTCCTCCGTGAGATCTTCGCCGGCATCGAGCGGACCGGCAATGGCGAGTCGGCTCAAGTCCTGGCCGACATCAAGGCACGCTCCGCCATCATGCACCGCCGCGTTGAGATGCAGACCCTGTTGCGCAAGCACGTCGGAACCGTAATTGACCTGGACAGCGAAGGCCGGGTCGTGTTGCGCACCGATTCCGGAAGGCTGATTGTGCTCGGGGCCGGAGACGTACGCAGACTCAGATGATACTCACCGTTGTCGTCGGCAACACCAACACCCGGTTCGCCTGGTTCAACGGCCCAAGACTGGCGAAGTTCCTGATCCTGCCGACGCCCGTTGTGCGCGGCGGCCGTCTACCAAAGCCAGACCGGGTCGCCGGAGTTGCGGTGGCGTCGGTGGTAGCAGAAGTCACTGAAGCGGTCATCGAGCGCTTGCACAGCAGCACCGGTCTTGAACCGTTGGTCGTTGGTCCAGACACCCGAACCGGACTCAGGTTCGACTACCTTCGGAGAGATCTCGGCGCCGACCGCGTGTGCGTCGCGGTCGGGACAAAGTGCTCGCTGCCGGGCCGGGACGTGATAGTCTTCGACTTCGGCACCGCGACAACGGTGAACGTGGTTCTGCGGGAAGGAACCTTTGCGGGCGGCGCCATCCTGCCCGGAGTTCAGATGAGCCTCGACTGCCTTGCTGCGGGCACGGCCGGACTTCCCCGGATGGTACCGGGCAGAAAGCTGGGCCCGGTTCAGCGCACCACTCGCACGGCCATTCAAGCCGGCGTGTCGGCGCTGTACGCGGGCGGAATTGACCATATTGTCAGCCAGGTTGAACGCGGCCTGAGACGCCGGTTCCTGGTACTGGCCACCGGAGGCGCGGCCAGTATCGCCCGCCGGTACGGGAGGAGAATCCGCTCGGTCCATCCGGGTCTCGCGAGCGAAGGGTTGGGAGAGATATGGTATCGCAACAACCGCCCCCGGGAATGACAACATGAACCCGGGCTTTGTACTCGGGATTGAGACCAGCGGCACGTCAACCGGCTTGGCCCTGGCTGCTTCCGGCAGGGTTATTGTAGAACTGGTTGAGCGTTCCGAATGCGGCCACAACGAAGCGTTGATGCCCCTGCTCGACCGGCTGCTGAAGGACGCGGGCGTATCGGCCGGTGACATCTCCGGCATCGGCGTGGATGTCGGCCCGGGCATGTTCACTTCACTGCGAGTCGGCCTGAGTACTGCCAAGGGCCTCGCTCTCGCGCACCGGATACCGGTCGCAGGCATCGATTCGCTGTGGTGTCTTGCTCGGACCGCGCGCCCATCCATGGACCGGGTGCTGTCGGTGGTGGACGCCCGCAAGCGCCAGGTCTATGCCGCGCTCTATATTCAGGGGCGGCCAGCAATCCGACCGGCAGTCTTCACCCCTGAAGAGCTTGTGTTGTCGCTAAAGCAGGAGCCGGAGGACCAGACCAGGCTTGTCGTCGCCGGGAACGGCGCGAGCATCTGTGTCGGCCTGTTCGCGAGTGCTGGAATCGAAATTGAGTTGACCGGCATCGAGAGTCCAACACCCGGAGTGGTCGCCCTCGAAGCCGGAGAGCGCATCGCCGGAGGGCTGGTCGACGACGCGGCAGCTATCGAGCCGCTCTACCTGCGCCGGACCGACGCCGAGCTGACCCGGGAACAGAAGCTCAAGCCCAAAGCCTGACGCTCAGCCGGGCCGAGTCGGCTTCACCGGCAAAGAAATGGCGGAGGCGTGTAGGAATCGAACCTACCGGTCCACTTATCGCAGACCATACGGATTTGAAGTCCGCCAGGCACACCAGCACCCATACACCTCCGTAACAAGTTAGAGAAGGGGA
>CAIVTL010000589.1 GCA_903908785.1 Caldifarciminota bacterium
ACATAAAGCCCGCGCACCGGCGTCTCTCCGCAAAGTGGATTACCATCCGGGCTCATCTCGTATGAACCCGCCCATTGCCGGAGCACTTTGAGGCCCGCCAACTTCGGTACCAACCGCACCATCCGGCGCGGCATCTCGGTGATGAACTCGTTGGTGGCCTCAACGTTGTGGCCGGGCACGAGCGGCACCGGCGTGTAGCAGCCGATGAAGTGCCCGGTGCCCGAGTGCTGGACAAAGTAGCACCCGTCTGAACGGTAATCGACGAGCATCGTGTCGAACACGCGCTCGACCGCCTCGGTGACAAGCGACTCGTGCCGGTCCGCGGAAACCGGAACTCTGACCCCGGCCAGCGCCCCGACCTCATCGGCCCAGCATCCGGCCGCGTTCAGCAGCATGTCGCAGACATACTCGTCGCCCTTCGCGTCGGTAACGGAAACGACCCGGTCGCCCTGCTTGTTGACCTGTTTGACCTCGCAGCCCACGACGAGCCCGCCGCCCAGCCTCTTGATGCCTTCAAGATAGCCGTAGGTCACCTTGAACGGATTGGCCTGTCCGTCGGTCGGGCAGTACGCCCCGCCCAAGAGCCCGGTCGGGTCGAGCCCGGGCGCGATTTTCTCGCACTCGTCCGGCATGATGTATCTGACGTCGAGGCCATAAGTCTTCTGAATCGCAATCGCATCATGGAATGCCTGCTTCCGTTTCTCGTCGAACGCAAGGAACAGATATCCGCCCTGAAACCACTCAACGTCTTCGTCAAGCTCGTCGCCAAGCCCCCGGAACATGCGCACGCTCTCCATCATCACCCTGATGGTAAGGTCGTGGGAGAACTGTGCCCGGATTCCGCCGATGCACCGGCCGGTGGAGCCCGCGCATGGGAAGTCGCGCTCCAGCACCAACACCTTCAGGCCCCTCTTCGCAAGGTAGTACCCGGTCGCGGCGCCGATAACGCCCGCGCCGATGACGACGACGTCGGCAGAACGCTTCACGGAGAAGTGGTCCAGTGGTCTAATGGTCCAGTGGTCAAGTGCAGGCCTCGTCAGACTTGTCGGACGTGTCCGACCCGAACGAACCCAGCAGACCTAGCGGCAGCGGCTTCAAGGGCGGGCGCGGGAACGGCAGCTTCTGGCTTGCGGCCGGGATTCCGGTCTCTTCCTGTATAAGGCGGGCGACGAGCTTCAGGCAGCCCCGGCCCTGGCAGTGCCCCATGCCGGTGCGCAGGACCCGCTTCACCGCTTCGAGGGAATGGTAGCCCATCCTGATGACCCGTCGCACGTCGGCCTCGCTGACTTCCTCGCAGCGGCAGACGACGACCGGCAAGTTACGAGTTACGAGTTGCGAGTTACGAGTTCCGGCGCGGCGTCGAACTCTGGACTTTGGACTTTGGACTTTGGACTTCCGACTCTGAACCCTGGACTTTGTCATTTCCCCTTTGCCATTTCCACTTAGCGAACCATGTCCAGTATCTGTTCTTCCGCGAACGCGCTGAGCTGGACACCGAGCCCGGTCTTAGGCGCGGGCAGGACGACGTAGTCACAGTCTTTCAACTTCGCGACCTGCTTGGCGTACCCGATGGCGTCGAGGAAACCGCCGAGCGTGTCCACGATGCCGATGCGCTTCGCGTCAACCCCGGACCATATTCGACCCTGCCCGACTGAATCTACGTGCTCAAACGACAGCTTCCGCCCGGTCGCGACCTTCTGCACGAACTGGCGGTACCAGTGGTCAATCTGCGCCTGTATCACCGAGTCCTCTTCGGGCGTCATCGCCCGCATGTCCGACATCGCATCCGCGTGTTCCCCGCGCTTCACTACCTGCCGCTTCATCCCGAGCTTGTTGTACAGTCCTTCGGTCACCAGCTTGAAGTTGAACACGCCGATTGAGCCGGTGAGCGTCGTCGGCAGGGCAAAGACCTTTGTCGCGTTGCAGGCGATGTAGTAGCCGCCCGACGCCGCGACCCCGGCCATCGAGACGATGACTGGCTTCTTCTGCCGGCAAAGCTCCATCTCGCGCCAAATCATGTCCGAGGCGAACCCGTCGCCGCCCGGCGAGTCGATTCGCAGCACCACGGCCTTGACCCGTTTGTCATTTCGCGCCTGTCGTATGGCCCGCATCATCGTCTGCGCGCCCATCGTCATCGTGCCCATCAGGAAGTCAGTCCGCGACTCGCCGGCGGCAATGTCGCCGCTCGCGTAGACAATCGCAATTGCGGGCTTTGGGGTCCAGTCTTCG
This sequence comes from Caldifarciminota bacterium, assembly GCA_903908785.1. Lineage (GTDB taxonomy): Bacteria > Hydrothermota > Tepidihabitantia > Tepidihabitantales > Tepidihabitantaceae > UBA2258. The sequence goes on from CAIVTL010000589.1 coordinate 2,230, forward strand.
CTCTCAACAACGTCGCCCAGATACGCCTTCTCGCTCACCTTACCCAGACCCTTGAGTTCCTTCTCAAGCAGACTGTCGAGCTGGTCGTGGTAGCAGACCGCGTCCACGAGTCCGTTCTGTCTGGCTTCTTCGGTATTGAAGAACCCGATGTTGACCAGCGCCTCCATGCTCTCGCGGCTGACGTGCCTGCCCGCCGCGGCCGCATCCAGGAACTCGCCGTACGGGGCATCGAGGTAAGCCTCCAACTGCTCCCGGTTCGCCGGGGTCAGCGAATCCTCGGTAAATGTCTCGGTTGCCGACTTGTACTTCCCGTGCCGCGTGCCGTCGAACTGTATTCCCAGCTTCTCCAGCGTCCCCTTGAGGAATATCGTCCCCATGCTCATGCCCGGTATCGTGACGTCGCCGAGCGGATGGGTCCAGATTCGGTCCGCAACCGAGGCGACGTAGTAGCTCGTCATCCCGAGGCTCGGCGCGTAGACGATGACCTTCTTGCCTTGTGCCCGGAAGCGAGCCAGCGCCTGCCGCAACTCCTGCGCCTGCGCAAAGCTCGCGCTCATACCGTCAATCCGCAGCACCAGCGCTCTAATGCTCTTGTCCTTCGCCGCGCGGGCAATCAGGTCGAGCAGTTGCCAGGACGTGCGTGTGTTGCTCGAGCTGAAGCTGAAGCCCGGCTTCCGGTCGACAATCGCCTCATTCAACTCTATCTCCACGTACCTCTTCCCGTTTGGCAACACGGTCCGCCGTCCGGGGCTGCAAACCCGCAAGTACCCGCCAATCTCGCGCGGGTCATAGGTCCCGACCGCGCCGATGCCGGCCTCGCCGAGCCCGAGTGAAACCCCGGCCACGAACCGCACGTCATCCGGCTGTTCGCCGAAGTTGGCCTTCAGGCCCAGCTTCAACCCATCCACCGGCTCGAGCTCTAACCCGACCATCGGTCGCAGCGGAGTTATGAGATACGTCTCGCCGAACAGGGTCAGGCGGTTGCCGATGGGCCGCACCGCGGCCGCGAGCGCAACCCGGCCCCAGTCGTGGTTCAGGTCATCCCAGGTCGCGCCGACTGAAACCTGCTTCAGCGGCCGGACCAGCGCCGACAAGTCCCAGCGGCTGAGCGAGTCATGCCGGAACCGGACGCCGGAATAGACACCCTTGTCGCCCATGCCGAGCGCGACGCCGTACCGCGAAGGCTCCGGCTCCCAGTACGCGGCCAGGGGCCCGGCCTTGGCGAGGAACGTCGTGTTGGTAAAGAGTTCGGACCAGAGCACCGAGCGGAAGTTGTACATGGCGTAGAGCTCCGATCCCGGCCGCACCGCGAGCCCGGCCGGGTTACCGAACACGGCCAGCGCGTCATCAGTCCCGGCCAGCGACAACGGCATCTGCGGCGTCACCGCCAGCGCCAGAAGAACGGTCAATCCTGCAATCATTCTGCCCCCTTTCGGCCGACTCGGATATTGCGCACTGCATTCCAATACCGCTTCGGCACTGCCACGGTTACCACCGCGCATCGGTTCAGAGCCTTCGTATCAAGCACCTTCACCACCTTGCCCTTGCATACGGCCCGCCCGGCCCGGTTCAGGCACGCGACCGAGGTACCAACTGTAGGTCGCGGCAGCAACTCGTACGGCAAGGTCACGGTCGCTTCGGTCTTCGAGTAGCCCTTGTGCACCACGAATATCGCCAGCCCCGGGCACTTGGCTATGCACAGTGTACACCCGTTACACTTGTCGAAATCCACTGCCGGAGTGTCGGTCAGGCTTCCCGCAATGGTTATCGCCTGGCGCGGGCACGCATACGCGCACGGGTTGCACGGGATGTTCTCGATGCACTCCACCGTCACAACCGGCCCCGCTGCCAGCCTCTGCTTTGACGGCACCGCTCCCCTGGCGGCAAGGTTCTGAGGAGACAGCACGCCTGACCGCTGGTGCGGCGGGGGCTGCGGGCTTTTCGGGATTGCGGACTTTGGCATGGAGGCCGATTATAGACGCGCCGTTCCGCTAGTCAAGCGGCCCAAGCGAACAAGTACGAAGGCCAAAGGACAGAGTAGTAAGGACGAAGTCCGGATTCGGACTTTCCGATTTCTCCTGCTTGTTTGGTCCCTTGTCCTTGTCACTTTGTCCTTCGGCACATGCTGCACGCGGCGGGCGTTCTCTTTCGGTTCGCCGGAGCCGATCCCAAGGACAGGCGGCAGGCGGTTTCCACGCCTGCCGCCGTGATATTCGCTCGCGCTACTCTTTCTTGGTGTACAGCAGGCCGAGCGTGGTCTTGCCCGAATCCTTATCCTTGCCGACGGTAACGGTCACGGACTCCTTCTCGTCCGCCGACCCGTAGACCATGATGGTCGCGTCGCCGGTCTCCGCGGTCGTGGCATTCTTCCACCCGGCCAGCGCCGTCTTGTAGAAGTTGACCACGTTTGCCACCGCGTCCGCGGTTTCGAACGAGTACATGGTACCGCTCCCGCCCTCGCCACTCATCGACCAGCGGGCCTTGGCGACCGCACCCGGGTAGTGCATGTTCGCGGGCAGGCCGGACAGGTCGACGTTGCCGCCGGCACCGATATCCACATTGTTGCCGGTCGCTGCCTTGACCGCGCCTTGCACCGCCTTCTCGGCAAGCTTCTCGGATATGCTCCGGCCGCACCTCATGCAGTTGACGTTGGCCACCACCACTAAACTGAGCGCCAGACACAGCGCAATCAGACTAACTCTGGACACTGACTACCTCCTTACGTTAAGAAAGGGACAAAGGGATAGCGGGATGCAGGGAACGAGTGCCGGAGCGTCTTCGCTTGGGGTCGCTCTGCGACACTCTATCCCTCGATCCCTTGATCACTCTGTCCCCGACCTTCTTTACTCCGACTTCTTCGCCGAGAACTCGCCCGAGCCTTCGGTCGGCGCTATCTCCAACGTGAAGCTCCCGCCGCCGATCAGTTCGAACTCGTCGCTGTCCGACAAATCCTGTTCTTCCATCACCTTGCCCGACGCGCCGAGCAACCGGACCAGGAACGTCATCTCATCAGGCCAGGTGAACTTCCATACCTCCTTGTCCTCGTCGGCGACGTAGGTCAGCCGCGCGTGACGTTTCTCGTCCGCCGAGCTCATGAACCCCAGCAACACCGGGCTGCCGGCCGCGTCCCTGCACGTCCATTGGCCGGCACCGGAGTCCCGGGTAACCGTTACCTCATAGTCGGCCGGGACGCGCAGGTCAACGGTGGCAGGCATGTTCAGGCTCGCGGTCACGGCCGCTCCGGTGTCCGGCTTCGCCGTCACCGTGATACCCGAGTGCGCGGGCAAACCGAACCAGAGCTTGGCCATCCCCTCCCCGGCCCGGACTCGGAGCGAACCCTTGTCCCAGGCTTCACTCATGTTCCCCTGCACCTGGAACCCGGCCGCCGTCGCCACCGCGGCCCAGGCCATCACCACCGCCATCAATCGCTTCACAGGCTCTCCCTTCGGGTCATACTTTCAAGTAGGCAGCAGGTTGTCAAGCCGCATTATCGACCAGACCGGTATGAATGCCGTGCATTCCCGGTCGACTGCTTCGGCCGGCGGCTTCGGCGCGGGCAGATTCTTGTACGGGACCGGCGGGACATCGACCGGCGGCAGGCTCAGGCCTTCCAGTCGCGCGTCGTCCGCGTACCCGAGGACCCGGCACATCCGGTCCCAGACAACCCGGTTCTGCCAGAATCCCCGATGCTGAGCGTTCAGGTCGTAGACCGCTCTGCCCACTACGAACCCGCGCGGCTTGCCAAGATAGTCGTAGAGCACGTTTCCGCACAACCGGAATACGGCCTTGCCGTATCGGTTGTACAAGACCTGTTCCTTCAATGGCTCCTCCAAGCTGGATTGGTCGGTGCCCAAACCCGGAATCCGCCCGGCCCTGGCGCAGGCAACTGACACCTTTCGAGAAACTCAAACGCACTCAAGAGCAACTGTTATCAGTCTGACAAGAAACACAGGCTTGTCAACTTGGACGCGGGGCACAGTCCCGTGCTCAGGAGTACTGAATTGTGAATGGTCAATAGTGAGAGGCGGATTCAGGTCTCACGATTCTCAATTCTCTATTCACTATTCTCCTCGTGCGCGGACAGTCCCCGTCGGAACGCACTCACACGGCCCTTTGTTCAAGTCCGCGCCGCACTCCCCGCACAACCCGCGGCAATCGGGCCGGCACCGGGGCGCAATCGGCACTGCCAGGTGAATTGCATCCCGTACCATCGGCAGCAGGTCCAGCCAGTTCCCGTGCAGCCCGCCTCCGTCATCGCGCTCGGGCATTCGTCCTGGCTCTTCCGGCTCTTCGTCGCAACTCAGGAATTCCGCGGTTACCGGCTCATCGAAGTCCCACTCGTACTCGCACGCGCATATCGCGCACTCGAGCCGCGCCCGGTAGGATACCGAGCCGGTGACGAGCAGCCGCAGGCCGGTGCGGGTTATCACCAGCGCGACGTTCACCGGGCCGACAAAGAACTCGAACGACGGGTTCTCGGCGATTTCGCGTGGCCGCAATTCGAGGTCGCGCGCCTGCAGCCTGAAGGTCAGCTTGTTCTGGCCCTGCTTGAGCGAAGCCAGCGGTATGTTGAGCGGGTTCTTCACAGTTCGTCCACCAACCGCCGGACAATCGCATCCGGCTTCACGTTCTCGGCCTCGGCCGCGAAGTTCGTAACGATGCGGTGCCGGAGCACGGGCCGGGCCACCGCCTTCACGTCGTCAATCGCCGGCGTGTACCGGCCCTCAAGCATCGCGCGGGTCTTGGCCCCGAGAATCAAATACTGGGAGGCGCGCGGCCCGGCACCCCAGCTTACCCAGTCCTGGATGAACTTCGGGCTGCCCTCGCCGGTCGGCCGGGTCGCGCCGGCCAGCCGCACCGCGTAGGCGATGACCTCGTCCGCCACCGGCACCCGGCGCACCAGCCCCTGCAGTTCCGCGATTTCCGCGGCGGCGAGCACCCGGGACAAGTCCGGAACGTAGGCCGAAGTCGTGCTCTTAACAATCTCCATCTCCTCAGCCGGGCTCGGGTAGTCCACAAACACCGAGAACATGAAACGGTCGAGCTGGGCTTCGGGCAGCGGGTACGTCCCTTCCAGTTCAATCGGGTTCTGGGTGGCGAGCACGAAGAACGGCGCGGGCAGCGCGTAAGTCCGGCCCGCCACGGTCACGTTGTACTCCTGCATCGCCTGCAGCAACGCCGCCTGAGTCTTGGGGGGGGTCCGGTTGATTTCATCGGCCAGCACCACGTTGGCAAACACCGGCCCCTGAACGAACCGGAAGCCCCGGCGGCGGGTGGTCGCGTCTTCCTCGATAATCTCGGTGCCGGTGATGTCCGAAGGCATCAGGTCCGGCGTGAACTGGACCCGGTTGAAGGACAGGTCCAGCACCCGGGCCAGCGTATTGACGAGCATCGTTTTGGCCAGGCCGGGCACACCGATAAGTAGCGCGTGTCCATGCGCCAGCAGGCAGGTAAGCACCTGCTCAATCACCACCTTCTGCCCGATAATCACCTTCGCGACCTCGCTCTCAATCCGGGCCCGCGCCTCGCCGAGCCGCCGGACCGCTTCCACGTCGCCTTGCGGCCGCACACTACTCATATGTTACTCCTTCCGCAGAACCCAAGGAGGAATCTGCCACGAAGACAAGTCCTGTGCATCGAGGGTTTCCGTCTCTGCTTGGTGTTCTTGGTGTCTTTGTGGTTCAACTCCGGTCCCTCGGGTCATTGTATCGTCGTCAGGGTCGATACCAGCTCGCGGCACAGGACCCGGGTCAGGTATTCCACGTCATAGATTATCCGCAACCGGTCCTCGCGCTCGGTCTCAAGCACCTGCACCTGCTTCCGACCGCCGTCAAACACGTCCTTGGCCTGCCAGAGCACCAGCCCGGACTCCACGCCGACCAACCGGACGCTCGCGCCGACCTGGGCCCCATGCGGACGCGGCCGGGTCAGCAAGTAGATGATGCCGACGACGGTCACAGCCGCCAAAACGGTGAGAGCCAGGTCGCATTCATCGTGATGCCGGCCGTGGTCGACGAAGACTACCGGCGGATAGTCATAGTCGTCATGATGTCGTCGCTGCCGGACCGTGTCGAGCCTGGCCTCCGGGTTCTGCTCGAACTTGGTGACCGTGCCGAGAATCACGCCCTCGGCCCCCAGCATCTTGCCGATTCGCACCGCAGTCGCTTCGTCGAAGCGTGACAGGGTATCGAGGTCCTGCTCTCTCCACAGCTCTTCGATGCGGCCGCGCTCCACGAGGTCGAACCTACCGGTCTTGCCCAATTGGAGCATGAACTCCTCGGTCACGACCCCGCCGGCCGCCTTGTCCCCGGTCAGGTTCTCAAACGGCAGCACCGCCACCCGCTTGATGCCCTGGTCGGCAATCCGTGGCGAGCGGAAGAAATCCGTCACCCGATAGGGCCGCACCGTGGCGCAGTTGGAACTCGCGAGCAGCGACCAGCAGCAGGCGAGAGCTACGGCCACGCGCCAGTCTCTCTTCATCTAATTGACTGCGCCAGCAGCCGCGCGAGCCACATCGCGAGGAAGTCGGGATCGCGCGCCATCCGGGCCCGGTCCGCGTCGTCCTCGGCCAAAGCCTGGACCCGCGCGTCGAAGCCGTTTAAGTCGTCCCCTCCCTGCCACGCAATCTCGCCGGTCTCGACCGTGACCAGGCGCACATTGGCGCTCACCCGGCCCGAGCGATAGTCGTTCACCGTGCCCATCACCACCGCGTGCGCGCCGAGCATCTCCCCGAGCTGCACGGCGGTGGTCTGGTCTACCCGGCTCGGGTCAAGGTCCTGTTCCTCGAACAGGTCGGTAATCCGCTGTCGCTCCACGATGTCGAACCGGTTCAGCTTGCCGAGCTGTATGCTCAACTCGTCGGCGAAACGCGAACCGTCCGGCCCGGACAGCGGCAGCACCGCTACCCGGTTCTGCCCGAGCGAATTCATTGCCTTCTGGTTCTGGGTGTAGTTCGTGAACTTGTACGGATGCACCGTGGCGCAGGACAAAGCCAGCACCACGCCGCAAAGAGACAATCTTCGGAGTGTCATGTGGACTCCTTTCGGGCGTCACGCGCAACGCCCTCATTGGGTATTGACACCGCAAGCGGATGAAAGGTTGCATCTCCGCCCTGAATCTATCTGCCGAACTCGACCCGGGTAGCCTCCCGGACCGGCTACTTCTTCTGCTTCCCGACCAGCCTGTCGAGCACCTGCGGCAGGGTCGTGTACTCCATGTCCTTCAGGCCCAGCCGGTGCGGCTCGAACGGTCCATGCCGACGCAGCATCTCCCCAATCTCATTCGCCTGCTTGCGCGCGAGGTCGAACGAAACGTCCTCGAACATGTCCCGCGGCCCGACCAGCGCGCCGTCGTTGAGCTGGAACCCGAGCGCAATCACCCGCGGCGGCCCGTCGAACCGCGTTGGCGTCGCCTGCGCCACCGATACCGGCATCAGCGGCCCATAGTGCGAACCCCGCATCCAGCCCGACACGATGTGCGGGAACGCGAACGGCTCAAGAATCTCGCCGATGGCCGGCAGCCCGGACTGGCCGCGCACGATGAACACCGGGTCGTCCTTGCCCACGTACTTCCCGGCAATCAGAGCCAGCTTCTGGGTCGAACTCGCTGCGGCAATCTCGCCCTTCTTCGTGTAGACGTTCTTGATGATGTAGTTCTCGGGCGAGCCAATCAGCACCAGCAGGTCGTACATCTCCTCCGGGCACGACATGAAGATGTCCCGCCCGGCGTGGATGTCGTGCACCTCGAACTTGAACCCGTCGTGCATGCTCGGGTCGATAATCAGGCCGATGGTATTGAACGGGTCGGCGAACATCTTGTAGAGCGGGAAGTTCCATGCCCCGGGCGCGCACTTGTCCCCGCAGAAGACGATGACCGGTTCGCTCTTCCGCTCAACGAAAGTCATCTCGGCCACACCCGGCCCCATGCCCTTCACGTTGCCCGAGAAAGCGTCGGCCAGCATGTCCTGACCCGCGCCGTAGAGCTTCAGCTTCTTGGCCAGTTCGGTGCCCGCGATGAACACGTCCCACGCCAGTCCGTGGATGGCCTTCGCATTGTTGCCCTGCCAATGGGTCATTATCAACTCAAGGTCGTCCCCGCAATTCGAGACGTGGAAGTCGGCCAGTATGCCCGCGGCCTTGGCCTTGGCGAGCAGCTTGCGCGCCAGCGTCAGGATGTCCGGGTGCGACGCCGAATGGCCTACATAGCCGCCGATGTCTGCCTTGATGACGGAGATTGTCACAGGCTTCTGCTTGATAACTGCTGATGCTTTCTTAGCCAACGGTCCTCCTTAGATTAGACGCCAATATTAGGCCAAAACCACCGGAGAGTCAACCCAAGCCGCGAGGACGCGGGAGTTAAGAGTTGCGAGTTGCGGGTTGCGAGTCAGGATTTCCGACTCAGGCTTTGGGCCTTCCCGTTCCGATGCAGGCATTGGGGTTTGGAGTTTAGGGTTGGGGGGTTGTTCCCGCTATCGCTGCACCACGACCTTCCGCGTCCGGCCCGCATCCCCCGCCCCTCGCCCCTCATCCCTCACGAAGCAGACTCCCGTCTTCGCGCTCGCGACCCTCCTCCCCATCGCGTCGAACGCCACCGCGCCGGCCGGCAGACGGCGCATGAGCGTAGCTGCAGGCTTGGAGCTTGTGGCTTGCGGCCTGGGGCTCTCCTCGACTCCGACGCCGCCCGAGTCGCGCAGGACCGAGATGCTGTGACTCGAGTAGTTCGCAACATATACCCGGTTCTGGACCGGGTTGAGGGCGAAGGCCAGCGGCCCATCGCCGACTGCAATGGTGCGAATGACTGAGTTGGTCGCGCCATCAATCACGGTCACGTCATCGCTGCCTGAGTTCGCACAATAGACCTTGTTATTCTGCGCGTCGTAGCAGAGGGCCCGGAGCGAGTCGCCGGCAGGCACGTCCGCGACCACCGAATCGCCCGTGCCATCGATTATGTCCACGCTGGCGTCGTGGTCCTTCGCGACGTACACCTTGTTGCCTTGCGGGTTGTAGCACAAAGCATAGGGCCCTACTCCCGGGGCCAGAGTCGCTACCACTCCGTTCGTCGCGCCGTCGATAACGGTCACGTTGGCGTCCATCGCGGCCGCGCAGTAAATCTTGTTGTCCTGCGAGTTGTAGCACAGGGCACACGGATGACTTCCGGTACGCACGGTCGCGATGACGCTGTCCTCGGCGCCGTCAATCACGGTCACGCAGTGGCGCTCGTAGCTCGCGACGTAGACCTTGTTGCTCTGCGGGTTGTAGCACATGGCCCAGGGGGTGTAACGTGCGGACACAGTCGCGACGACCGAATCGCCCGCGCCGTCGATAACGGTCACGGTGCTGTCCCAGTTGTTCGTGCAGTAGACCTTGTTGTCCTGCGAGTTGTAGCAGAACCTTGCGGTCCACCTGCCGACCGGGATGCTCGCCGCCACTGCGTTTGACGCGCCGTCAATCACACTGACGCTGTCGACGAAGGCGCTCGCGACGTAGACCTTGTTATTCTGCGGGTTGTAGCAAAGCGCCATCGGACTGCTGCCCGCGGTCTCCGTCACGATGACTGAGTTTGTCGCGCCGTCTATCACCGTGACCGTGTTCGCTATCTGGTTCGCGGAGTAGACCTTGTTGTTAGTCACATTGTAGCAGAGCGCACACGGGCGAGCGGCGGAATCCAGCTCGATTGCAGTCTCCAGCCACTGCGCCGTGGAGACAGAACACAGGGCACAGAACACAGCACACAGGACGAACGAGTACTTCATGGTTTCTCGCGTACGCCAGATTATCGGTCGGCAAAGTGCCTTGTCAATGTCCGGTGCGACAGCTTTGGACTGCGGGAGCGTAGCTCCCGCTTCTCCTGCCCGGCCTTGGTGTGGGTGGCAGTCATGGTGCCGCACTCACGGGCAGCCACGGTTTCCGGATCGGCCTCGCTATGGCTCGACGCGCAGGGCCGCGCGGTCCGTTCGTTCTCCTCCCGCCTCTCTCCTCCCTATCATGGGACGGAAGGAACGACAGGGACCAAATGCTGCCATCGGGAGCCTACTTCATTGGTTGCGACGTTACGGAAGGGCTCGCCAGCACGCGCGTCGTGCTGCAGCGCTGAGCAACACAAGCTCGAGCGCAAGCGCAGGCAGCGAGGCCGGATGCCCTTCGTGTCCTGGCGCGCTGACGATGAGTTCCTGTCTCGGTTCCCGGACACAATTCTGGAATTGACGCCGAAGGGACTGCGGGTACAATATTCCGTTGGCCCCGTCCGGAGCTGCGCCGGTCCCAGCCGAGCCGCTAAGTCCAATCTTGCAGAGGAGGAATGTTGCGCTCTTACGTGTTTGCCCTTGTGTCCGTTCTGTGCCTGGTCGCGCCGTTGACGGCGCTTGACCGTTCCGGCGCCATCATGGAAGCCAAGATCTATTTCGGAGATACCCGCAACCTCGACCGGCTCGGCGACCTGGCCGGCGAACTGGACGTCCTCACCTGGGACAATGACGCCTACGGTGGCTACCTGCTCATCGACACCGACGCGTCCCAGCTTGAACAAATCCGGGCCACGGGCCTGCTCGTGGATGTCACCTACGCTGACATCCGCCAAAAGTTCTACGAGATGACCGGAGTGCGGCCCGGCGACATCGATGCGGGCCGGAACTTCGGCTACTTCCTGACCTACTACGAGATGCAGGACACGCTGCAGAAGCTGGCCACCAGTTTCCCGACTGTCTGCGCGCGCACCACGCTGGGCCTGACACCCCAGGGGCGGCAGATGTGGTGCCTGAAGATTTCGGACAATCCCGGGACAACCGAAGGCGAGCCGGTGGTCTTCATAAACGCCGCGTCCCACGCCCGCGAGCCACTGGGCACCAGCACTTGCGTCGCCTTCGCCACCAAGATACTCTCCGAGTACGGCCACGATTCGGTCTCGACCTGGCTGGTCAACAACCGGGAGATTTACATCGTGCCGGTCATGAATCCGGACGGCTACGCCTACAATTCGGACTCGGGCGGGTCTCAGTCCAACTGGCGCAAGAACCGCCGCGGCCCGGTGCCGCCGAACGTCGGCATCGACCTGAACCGCAACTACGGCTACAAGTGGGGCTATGACAACCAGGGTTCCTCCAACTACGCTGGGGACGAAACCTACCGCGGTCCATCCCGGTTCAGCGAGACTGAAACCCAGTTGGTTCGCGACTTCCTCGCGCAGTTCCAGCCCCACAACTGCATGGACTTCCACACCTTTGGCCAGTACAACATGTACCCGTGGGGATATGCAAACGTCCAGCCACCGGATGAAGCCGTGCTGAATGAGGCGGTCGATACGTTCCAGGCCAACAACCACTACCCGATGGGCCAGACCGGACAGGTTTATTCAACCATCTACCCGTGCAACGGTCTCTCGGTCGACTGGGAGTATTCGGACACTGCAGGCAAGTTCGTGACCTACGCCTACACCTGCGAACTCGGCGAGAACGACTTCTGGTACGGCTGGAATGACTCGAACTACATCCGCAGCGAGGTGAATCTCAATCTTCCGAACCTCTACTATCTGACCCGGCTGGCCGGAGTCTTTTACGAGAAGGGGTCGGTGACTGTGGACGACTCCGCAGGCGGCAACAGCAACGGCCAGCTTGACCCGGGCGAGTTGTCGGGCATCTGGTTCACGGTCAAGAACCGGGCCATGCACCCGCTTGATTCCGCGACCGGCGTCACCGCCAGGCTCATCCCGGGCGACTCAGAGGTCGCCGTCCTCGACTCGAATCTCGCGTTCCCGACTGCGCTCCGCCGGTCATCGGTCAATGACCACGCGACCCAATTCCACATACTGGCTTCCGACGACATCCCGGCGGGCACCCATGTGCCGCTGCGGCTGGAACTGACCTACACCGACGCCGCGCACACCTACACTGAACCGGTGAACTACGAGGTAATCATCGGCACGCACCCGGTCGCCGTGTCCGAGTCGCCAAGCACCCTCTACCCTTCGCGCCTCTCCGCAATTCCGAACCCGGCGCGCGACCGTGTCCGGTTCAATGTCGCGCCGGCGGATGCCGCCGGACGGCTCGAGATATTCTCGCCGGAAGGCGCGAAGCTGGCGTCGGGCGCGACCGCGGGTTCTTTCGTTTGGGATTGCAGCAAGGTTCCGGCCGGCGTCTATTTCTGCCGTGTCGCCGCCGACCGGAATTGCGTTACTACCCGGGTATGCGTGACGCACTAGACGAATGGAAGGCCAGCGTAACATGGAACGAGACGACCGGGAGCGATTGACCCGACCATGACGGCACCGCAACTGAAACTCGCGGTCAAGCCCGAAGTTCGTCCCCTGCGCCAGGATGATGCACGAAACGTCGCGTTGCTGGTCGCGGGCGTGTACGCGGAGCTCGGGTCGAAGCCGGCGATGTCCATCGAGCAGACCGAGCAGCTCTTCGCCACCCCCTGGCTCCAGAACGGGGCCGGCCTGGTGCTGGAGCGAGGCCCGGAAATGGCCGGGTACGGATTCGCCCGGCCCACTCGATGGAAGGGACTCGACACCATCCAGCTCGGCTTGATACTGAAACAGGGATGCCGTGACCACGCGACTTATCACTTCCTCACCGACCGGCTGTTGGAGGCTGCCGTCGAACTGGCTGCGAAGTACGAAATTCGGTATGTCACAATCCACTACCGCAGCACCGACACGGTTCATCCGCCGGTGGTCCGCGAGATTGGATTCGAGGAGCATCCGGTATCGATGCTCGGGTTCCGCCACGACTTGAGCATCATTCCCCGGCGACCTCTGCCTCCGGGATTCGTCCTCCGTCCGGCGCGACTCCCCGAGGAGAACAAGGTAGTGCTAGGCCTGTCCGGCAGGACGTTTGATGACCGTGACCGCCAGGGCGAGCCGCTATCCGGAGCCTACCTCGATTTCGTGGCCGGCAAGCCCGGGTTCGACCCGCAACAAGTCCTGCTGGTCGAGAACGCCGGCGACCCGATTGCCCATGCCATCGTTGACGCCGCCGCGTACGATGGCGGCGGCTGCTATCACATCGTCGAGGTCGGTGTGCTGGCGGGCTCGCGCAACCTCGGCATCGGCTCGGCCCTGCTCAGCCATATCCTCGGCTGGATGAAAGCCCGGGGAACGCGCACCGCGCTCACCAGCATGTTCAGCAACAACCACGCCGCGACCCTGTACTGGCGGACTGGATTCCGGCCCGACCCGCTGCGCACGTTCCGCTTCTTCCACCGCAACGTCCTCCCTTCTCCCCGGACCCTGCCCCCCGGTCCCTGACCCCGTTCAATGCTCTACCGTGACGCCGGCGTTGACATCAAGGCGATGGACGCAGTCAAGCGCCGGATTGCCGGCATTGCCCGTTCCACCTTCTCGCCGCAGGTTCTCTACGAGGACGGCCTTTTCGGCTCGCTCTGCCGGGTTC